>NZ_BMQM01000013.1 GCF_014648115.1 Deinococcus seoulensis | reverse complement strand
CGAGAAACTGGAAAATCGTGACCAGGGCCAACCGCCAGGGCGCGTAGGCTGGTTGACCCCGAGTTGGGTAGAGGGACCGAGACTGATCGTCGGAGTAAACGGCGCCAAAGCAGTCTCGCAGTTGTGTAATGGTGTTGCCTTTGGGGAGGAGGATGCGGACGAGCTCGGCTGTCCGCGTCGGGATCTCGGCCGGAGGGGCTGCATGCAGGCTCATAGCGCATTGTTACCCCCACCCGGGAATTCGCCAACAGAGTCTAGTTCCAGCCAACTACCTGCAACTGCTTACTGCACTCAGACCCAGAGCGCCTACAAAAATTACTGACTGAGCTGGCCGATGATGCTGAACATCGGGAGGAACATTCCGGCCACGATGGTGCCCACGATGCCGCCCAGGAACACGATCATCAGCGGTTCGATGGCGGCCGTCATGCTATCAACGGCCTCATCCACCTCGCGGTCGTAGAAGTCCCCGACCTTGCCGAGCATGTTGTCCAGCGACCCGGTTTCCTCACCGATGGAGATCATGCTGACAACCATGGGCGGGAAGACCTTGCTGGTCGCCAGACTGGAACTCATCTGCTCACCGACCATCACGACGTTCTTGGCGTTCTCGATGCTTTCCTCGACGATGGCATTGTTGGCGGTGCCTTTGGTGATTTCGAGGCTCTCGATGATGTTCACGCCGCTGCTGATCAGCAGGCCGAAGGTGCGTGCGAACGAGGCGATGGCACTTTTCTGCGTTAGGTTCCCGAAGACCGGGAGCCGCAGTTTGATGTCATCAATGACTGTACGGCCCTTAGGTGTCTTGTAGTAGGCTCGGTAAGCGAAGGTGATGATGGCACCGATCGCAACCAGAATCAGGATCGAATTCTGAAGGAAGTCCGAGACGGCCATCAGCATGCGCGTGATGAACGGCAGGGGTGCATTCATCTGAGCGAGGATGCCTGCGAACTGCGGCACGATGGTCGTCAGCAGGAAGTACGTGATCAGGATGGCAAACACCAGCACCACGACCGGGTAGGTCAGCGCACTCTTGATCTTGCCGCGCAGGGCCAGTTCCTTTTCCTGAAAGTCCGCGATGCGTTCCAGGACCGAATCGAGTGTGCCGCTGGTCTCGCCGGCGCGGACGAGGTTCACGTACAGGCGGTTGAAGATCTTGGGGTACTTGACCAGCGTCTCGCTGAGCGGCGTGCCGGATTCCACGTCGGTGCGCATGTTCTTCACGACTTTCTGGAAGCCCTTGTGCTCGATCTGTTTCTGCAGGATCGCCAGGGACTGCACCAGCGGCACCCCGGCGTTGATCAGCGTGGCGAGCTGCTTGCTGAAAATGGCGACCTGTTTGAGGCTCGGCGGTTTGTTATCCAGGAAGGGAATGCTGATGTCGGCGTTCATGCCCGTTTTGGGGGCCTTGATCTCGACGATCATCAGGTTCTTGGCGCGCAGGGCGTCCCGGACCTGGTTCGCCGTCTCGGCTTCCATCTGGGATTTCAGCACCTTGCCGGAGCGGTCACGCACGCGGTATTCGAAGACGGGCATATCTGGTCAGTATAGTCTGTTGGTCTTTCGCTGACCTTACAGGTCCGGGGGTGTGGCCTGCCGTGGCGGGCTTCCGGCGGGATCGGCGGTACGGAGAACGTGATGAATGAACAGCAGCAGAACGGACCGGGCCGCGCGCCCGCATGGTGGGCGCAGGTGCAGGAGGCCGCGCGGGTCCTGCGGGACGGGGGTGTGGTCGCGTACCCCAGTGAGACCGTGTGGGGCCTGGCGGCGCACCCGTCGCGTCCGGACGCCATCCGGCGGTTGTATGACCTGAAGGGCCGCGCGGCCGACAAGCCCGTGCAGGTGTCGTGCGTGGACGTGGCGGCCGCCCGCGCCCTGATCCGCCCCAGCGAGGCGTTCGAGCGGCTCGCGCCGCTGTGGCCGGGGCCGCTGACGCTGGTCACCCCGGCGGCGCCCGGTTGCCCCGCCGACCTGGCGCCCGGCGGGCGGGTGGGCGTGCGGTTGCCGGACCATCCGGTGGCGCGGGCGCTGCTGGAAGCGGTGGGGGGCACGCTGGCCACCACCAGTTGCAACCCGAGTGGTGAGGAGGCCGCCGCGACGCACGCCCAGGCGCTGGCGATGGGTCTGGGTGACCTGACCCTCCCGGACGGCGGGCAGGGCACGCTGGGTCTGCCGAGCACCGTGGTGCTGCTCCCGGAGGGACGGGTCCTGCGGGCCGGGGCCATCCCGGACGCGCAGATCGAGTCGCTGCTGCGGGAACTGACATGATACGGATTCCGTCTGTTTCGCCCGCAGATCGGAATACCACCAATCTGCCCACTCCACGCCCGGAACCCGTTTCTCTTCTTCCCGCATCCGCTCGGATTGAATGGTTCTGGCAAGCCGTTCAGTGGGAGTCCGTATGAGTGACCCGCAGGGCACGCCGCCCGAACCGGCGTCAACGGGTGGGCCGGCGGTGTCGCCGGGGCCGGTCCTCAGCCTGATCGGTGCGGCCCTGATGGCCGCCGGGCGGCCCGTGCAGGCGCGGGAACTGGCGGGCGTGCTGGGCATCCCGGAAGACGCGGCGCTGCGGCAGGTGCAGGCGTTCACGGAACGACTGGACGCCGCGAACCTGGGCTTCACCGTCGAGGCGGTCGCCGGCGGGTACCGGCTGGTCGTGCCGGCCACCCTGTCCGGGCAGCTGGCGCCGCTGCTGGCCCCGCCGCCCCTGCCGGCCCTGAGCAGCGCGGCACTGGAGGTGCTGGCCGTCATCGCGTACCGGCAGCCCGTCACGCGCGCCGAGATCGAGGCCATGCGCGGCGGCAGCGCGGGCACGGTCGTCACGTTGCAGGAACGGGAACTGGTGAAGGTCGTGGGCCGTTCGGAAGCGGTGGGCAGCCCGCTGCTGTACGGCACCACCGAGCGGTTCCTGCTGGACTTCGGTCTGCGCGGCCTGGAGGACCTGCCGCCCCTGGAGAACGCGAACTTCTCGCACCTGCTGCGCAGCTGAAAAGGCACTGAACCGGAATCCCTATGATCTGCGGGCGGAACAGAGGGCAGTCCGTATGAAGGGCAGCCGCAGGGCAGCGGGTGACCCGTCCTGCCGGGAAGGCCACTTGCCCGCCGCCGCCGGATGAGCGAACATGAGTGCAGGGGCGCCCGCCGCCGCGACGGGAGGACGTGATCACGCTGAACGCCACGCACGCATGACCAGATCCACATCCAGCCTCGACACCTTCGACTTCCTGGAACTGCTGTACCTGCTCTCAGAGCAGGGCCGCAGCGGCGTGCTGTACGTGTACCGCCCGGACGGGCAGTTCCAGGCGTGGCTGGAAGCCGGGCGCGTCCGGCACCTTCAGTTCGGGCCGGACGACGGCGTGTCCGCACTGGTACGCCTCCTTCAGGACCCGCAGGGCCGCTTTCACTTCGATGAGGGCGTCACGCACCCCAGCCCCCGCCTGGACAGCACCCTCGACGAGGTCACGCTGGAAGCGCTGGAGGCCATGCCCGTCCAGGACCTGCCGTTCGACGGTCCGGCCCGCATCACCAGCCCGCAACGGGTGGGCCGCATGCGCTGGAGCCTGCGGGAACTCGATGTCCTCAAGCAGATCGACGCGCAGAAACCCGTCTCGGAACTCACGCAGGACCCCGAAGCGAAACGCATGCTGCTCAAACTGTTCCGCATCGGCCTGATCGTGCCCCGCAAGACACGCGTGGCCCGCCTGACCGTCACCATCACCCGGCAGGTGCAGGGCGTGGCGCTCGTCGACGAACTGATCTTCAAGCGCTGGAAGGAAGACATCGTGCGCCACCCGCAACTGGTCGCCCTGAAAGCCGACGACGGACAGGTGTACACCCTGCCCGTCCGCATGTCCGCCAACCTGACCAACCAGATCATGATTCCCGCCGACCTGCTCGTCCGCACCACCCTGCGCGCCGGGGACAGCGTCCTGGCCAAACCCGTCTGACGGACAGGCCCGGCGTCAGCTCCGCCCCGCCCGCTGCTCCTGCACGAACGCCAGGAACGCCTCGCGTTCCAGGGTGTTGATCACGTGCGCCGGGGTCAGGCCGGCCTTCCGGGCGACCATCACGCCGTATTTCGCGTCTTTCAGGCCGCCCGGCACGTGGGCGTCGGTGTTGATGGCGAACTTCACGCGGTCACGCCACGTCAGGGCGACACGCCAGTCGAGGTCCAGGCGGTAGGCGTTCGCGTTGATCTCGACGACCGTGCCGCGCTCGGCGCAGGCGACCATGACGGCGTCCAGGTCGAGGGCGTAGCCGGGGCGGCGCAGCAGCAGGCGGCCCGTGGGGTGCCCCAGGATCGTGACCAGCGGGTGGCTGGCGGCGCGGATCAGGCGTTCGGTCTGCCGTTCGGGGCTCAGCGTGAAGAGGCTGTGGACGCTGGCGACCACGTAATCCAGCTGCGCCAGCACGTCGTCCGGGTAGTCCAGGGTGCCGTCGTCGAGGATGTCCACCTCGGCGCCCGCCACCAGGGGCACGCCCGCCCCCTGCAACTCGCGGATTTCCTTCAGTTGCGCCTGGAGGCGTTCGATGCTCAGGCCGTTCGCGTAGTGCGCGGCGCGCGAGTGGTCGCCGGTGCCCAGGAAGCCGTGGCCCAGGCGGACGGTTTCGGCGGCCATGTCGGCAATGGACGCCGCGCCGTCCGACCACGTGGAGTGCGTGTGCAGCATGCCGCGCAGGTCCGCGACCGTCACCAGTTCATCCGGGTGGGGGAGGGCCTCCCACACCCCGTCATGTTCGGGTTCGCGGTACTCGGCGGGCCGCAGGGGCAGACCCAGGGTCTTCATCACGTCCGCCTCGGTGGGCGTGTCCAGCACTTCACCCGCCCGGATCAGGCCGTGCCCGCTCAGGTCGAAGCCCCGCACCTTCGCCTCCTCGCGCAGCGACTCGCGGTACGCCGTGCCGCCGCCCATCATCAGGTCCAGCGCCCCCCGGACGCCCGGCGTGGGCGCGAACGCCACCTCGACCGGCACGCCGTCCACCCGGCCCGCGAACAGGGGTTTCTTCCCGACCGGTTCCAGGCCCTCCACCACCCCAGCCAGCCGCTCCTGCACGCCCTCGGGCGAGGCGGTCACGGTCACGCGCGCCACCCGCACCGTATCCAGGCCCCGGCGCACATCCCCCGCCACCTGCGGCTCCAGGCCCTCCAGCACCCGGCACAGGCCCTCGGAGACCTCGTGCGCCGTGCTCAGGTGCTGCCGCTCCTGCGCGCCCAGCGCGAACTCCACCGCCTCCAGAAACGACGCCGCACTCTTCGCCCCGAACCCCTTCAGACCCGCCACGCGCCCATCCCGGCACGCCTCACGCAGCCCCTCCAGCGAATCGATGCCCGCGTCCCACAACGCCCGGATCTTCTTCGGCCCCAGCCCCCGCACCCGGAACAGACTCAGCACACCCGCCGGAATCAGACTCGCGGCGTCCTCCAGCGGACCGAACACCCCCGTCCGCACGTACTCCAGCAGGTCCGCCGCAATGGCCTTCCCGACCTTCGGAATACCCGCAAACGCCCGCGCGGCGAGCACATCCACCTCATCCTGCACGCCCTCCAGGCTGCGCGCCGCACTCCGGAACGCCTGCGCTCGGAACGGATCATCCCCCACCCCCAGCAGATCCAGCAGATCCGCCGTGGTCTTCAGCGCGCCCACCAGGGACTTCTTCGTGACATCCATGCACCCAGAGTAAGGGGATGCGGGCTGAGGAAGCAGGAGTCGGCGGGTGCGCCGAACACCTGACCAGCCCGGCCGGTGGGTGACCCCTCAGTCCGCTTCGCGGCCAGCACCCCTTAAGGGGAGCCAGGAGTTCACGCTTTACCCGTGCCGGACGCGTCCCTGGTATGTCACGATCCGCCCACCGACGTCGTGAATCTGCTTGATGGCGTCGGTGAAGCGGTGGCCGACCTCGCCGGGCTTGTGGGCGTCGCTGCCCAGCACGAAGGGGATGCCGCGTTCGGCGGCCTGCCGGGTCAGGTCCGGGGCGGGGTACGCCTCGGCGACCGGTTTGCGCCACCCGGCCGTGTTGAAGTCCAGCGCGAGGCCGCGTTCGGCGATCACGTCCAGGGCATGCAGCGCGGCGTACCCGTCCGGGTCGCGGTGCCCGAATTTCTTGGGCAGGTCCAGGTGCCCGATGGAGTCGAACAGACCGGATTTCGCGGCCCCCTCGGCCAGCGCGTAGTAGTCGCGGTACAGGCCCGCAAGGTCGCGGCTGTCGTACTCGGCGATGAATTCCGGGTTATCGAAGCCCCACGCGCCGATGTAATGCACGCTGCCGATCACGTAGTCCCAGGGGTGCGCGCCCAGCACCTCCTCCACGAAGCGTTCCGTGCCGGGGTGAAAGTCCGCCTCCAGGCCCAGGCGCACGTCCAGCCGCCCCGCGAACTCGGCCTGCGCTTCCTGCACGTCCTGCACGTACTGCGCCAGCTGATCACGGCGCATGCGCCACGGCGCGTCGTACCACGCGGGCATCGGCATGTGATCCGTGAAGCAGATGCCCGCCAGTCCGGCGTCCAGCGCCGCCTGCGCGTACTCGCGCGGCAACCCCGTGGCGTGCCCGCACAGGGGCGTGTGCATATGAGAATCGAACAGCGGTCCAGTCATGCCCACAGGGTACGGCAGGGCGCGTGCGTTCTTCAGTACGGCCAGCCGTCCGGGAAGCGCGCGGCGGGGTGGATGGCCTGCGCGGCACTCAGCATGTCGGGCCACTGTTCGGATCGGTAGCGGCGGCTCAGGTGCAGCAGCGTCAGCGCGGGCAGGCCCGCCGCGTGGGCGAGGGCGGCGACCTGCGTGACGGTGGTGTGCTGATGCCGCGTGGCGAGCGCGTGGTCTTCGGGGGTGTACTGCGCCTCGGCGTACAGCGTCTGCACGCCGCGCAGGATGGGTGCGAGGCGGGCCTGCTGCGCGCCGTCCAGCAGGAAGTCCGTGAGGTACGCCAGACTCTCTCCGGTCTCCCGTTGCATTAGCGCGGCGCGCAGGGCAGCGGCGTCGTGCGGCTGACCGTTCACGTCCAGTTCGCCGGTCGCGCCACCTTTCAGCGCGGCCAGCCAGGGGCCGGGGCGCAGGCCCAACCCTGCCAGGGCGGCCGGGTTCACGCGCTCCCGGTCGGGTTCCCGCAGGATGAAGCCCAGGCTGCGGCCGTGGTGTTCCAGTGGGACGGCCTGCACGGCTACCTGTGGGGTGGTCAGGACCGTGCCGTCGTGTGCGCGGCGGCCCGCGTCGTGCGCTATGGCGAAGGCCTCGTGCGCCTCGAACCGGAAGGACTGCACGTGCGCGTCGTGAACGTCATGCACGAACCACTGGCCGCGCAGCTCGGGCGCGTGGTTCCACCAGTACCCCTGGAAGCGGTGCCCGAGGATGCGGGCCGTGCCGGGCGGCCCCCAGGCGTGCGTGGGCGCGGGCCGGTCGAAGGTCGCGCGGAAGAAATCGTCGAAGCCGCCCACGTGATCCATGTGCAGGTGCGACAGCAGCAGGTGGTCGGTGGCCTGCACCTCCGCGAAGGGTACGCCGTCCAGCACGTGCGCGCCGCAGTCCAGCAGCAGGCGCGTCTGCCCCTGCCCGCTGTCGGCCACGACCCACAGCGCGTTGTCTTCTGCTGGTCGGCCCAGCACCCGTGTCCTCAACATGCCGCGCAGCCTAGCGGGTGCCCGGTGCGGCGTGCCATGCGCCGGGTGGCCTACGCCGCTGTTGCGCGTTCAGGCCGGGCTGCGCTGCTCTGCCCGGTGCCACCAGCGGCCGCCGAACACGTGCAGGATCAGTCCGGCGAATACCAGGGCCGCGCCGATGGCCTTGCCGGGCGGGAACGCCTCCTGGTACACCAGGGCGCTGGCGATCAGGCCGAACACCGGGACCAGCAGGGACAGCGGGGCGACGCGGGCCGCGCCGTGCCGCTGGATCAGCGCGGCCCACACGCCAAAACCCAGGACCGTGTTGCCCAGGCCCATGAACAGGATGGCCGCCCAGAAGCCCGCGCCGGACTGCGTGAGGGTGCGCGTCACGGCGTCCCAGCCGTCCACGAGGCCCGCCAGGATCGTCAGGGGGATGGGCGGGATCAGGGCGCTCCAGACGACCAGACTGAACATGTTCGCGCCGCCGGACGCCCGCACGATCAGGTTACTGACGGCCCAGCCGAGCGCGGCGGCCAGCGTGAGGCCCAGGCTCAGCAGGGTCAGGTCGCCGCCGGACAGCGCGCCGATCACGCCCATGCCCGCGAAGGCCAGCGTGATACCCGCCACCTGCCACGGCTGCACCCGTTCGCCCAGGAAGCGCGCGGCCAGCAGCGCCGTGAAGAACGCCTGCATCTGCATCAGCAGCGAGCCCAGGCCCGCGCTCATGCCCAGCCCGATGGCGAGGTACAGCAGCCCGAACTGCACGACCCCCACCGCCAGTCCGTACCCCCACAGCAGCCGGGCGGGCATCTGCGGGCGCGGCACGAACAGCACGGCAGGCAGCGCCGCCAGCGCGAATCGCAACGCGGCCACCAGCAGCGGCGGGGCGCCCGCCACGCTCCACTTGATGACCACGAAATTCACGCCCCAGATGCCCGTGATCAGCAGCGCCAGCAGCAGCGCGCGGGCGTTCAGGGACGGCAGGGAGGTGGAAGAGGGGCTGGAGGCACTCACTGCGCGCGAGTGTACGCCCGCACCTGCCCGGCCCGGTGGGCGGGACTGGCGGGGCATCCCGGCTGGCGGGACACCCGGCAGGCACGGGGAACGAATCGAAATGCATGGAAAACCGCTCAGTTGAATAATCATGCGGTCCGCGTGCCGTCTGACCCGCCCATCACCTGCCAGCATGTATACTCCTCGCCTATGACGAAAGTCGCCAGCAAATCCAGCAAAACGAAGAAAACGACCGGGGCGCCGACCGGGAAAGCCAGCGCGAAAGGCAACGCCAGCCGCAAAGAGGCCGTGCGAAAAGATACGCTCCTGACCCCCGAAACGCTTCCCAGACCCGTCATGGCCGGGCGGGACTTCCTGAGCAACCTCGACATGACCGCCGCCGAACTGCGCGCCGTCATGGACACCGCCCACTCCATGAAACGCGGCGAGTGGCGCGGGGTGAAACCACTGGCGGGCCTCAGCATCGCGCTGGTGTTCGAGAAGGCCAGCCTGCGGACCCGCACCACCTTCGACGTCGGCATGTACCAGCTCGGCGGGCACGCCATCACCCTCAGCAACACCGAGATCGGCCTGGGCACCCGCGAACGCGTGTCCGACGTCGCCCGCAACCTGGAACGCTGGGTGGACGCCGTCATGGGCCGCGTGTACCTCCAGCAGACCCTCCAGGAACTCGCGCAGCACGCCAGCGTCCCCGTCATCAACGGCCTGAGCGACATGCTGCACCCCGCGCAACTCCTCGCGGACTACCAGACCATCGAGGAAGAATTCGGCACCGACCTGCGCGGCCGCCGCGTCGTGTACATCGGCGACGGCAACAACCTCGCCAACAGCCACATCCACATGGGCATCCTGACCGGCACCGACGTCACCATCGTCACCCCCGTCGGCTACGAACCGAACGCCGGAGTCCTCATGGACGCCGTTCGCGCCGGCGTGAACATCACCCTCACCAACGACCTCGCCGCCATCGCCGGAGCGGACGTGCTGTACACCGACGTGTGGATCAGCATGGGCCAGGAAGCCGAAGCCGACATCCGCCGCCGCGCCTTCCAGGGCTACCAGGTCACGCCCGAGATGCTGGACACCCTCGCGCCGGACGGCATCTTCCTGCACTGCCTGCCCGCCCACTACGGCGAGGAAACCGTCCCCGAAGCCACCGAGCACCCCAAGAGCCGCGTGTTCGATCAGGCCGAGAACCGCCTGCACGCGCAGAAAGCCCTGATGTACCACCTGATGGGCGACCTGAAACCCCGCTGGTAATGACCACCCTACACACGCCCCGCCTGACCCTGCGGCCCCTGACACCCGATGACCTGCCGCACGTTCTGGCGTACCGGAACGACCCGGAGGTCGCGCGGTACCAGGGCTGGGCGCTGCCCGCCACGCCGGACAGTGTGGCGGGGCTCGTGTTGGACGCGCCGCTGGGGGCGCCCGGCTGGGTGCAGCGCGCCGTCACGCTGAGGGGTGGTGAACTGGTGGGGGACGTGGGCCTGAACACGCAGGGGCCGCAGGCGGAGGTCGGCGTGACCCTCGCCCGCCACGCCCAGGGGCACGGGTACGCCCGCGAGGCCCTGCACGCCCTGATTACACACGCCTTCACCGATCTGGGCCTGCACCGCATTCACGCCAGCATCGACCCCCGCAACACCCCCGTCGCGGCGCTGCTGACCCGCCTGGGCTTCCGGCACGAGGGCACCAGCCTCCAGAGCTACCTGCACCGGGGCGAATGGACCGACGACGCCCTCTACGCGGTGCTGGCCGCCGAGTGGACCGCGTGACCGGGGTCACGGAGTGGCTGGACGTCGTGAACGAGCACGACGAGGTCATCGGCACCGTCACCCGCGAGGACGCCCACGCGCGCGGCCTGACCGTCCGCGTCATCAACGCCTTCCTGATCAACCCATCGGGCCAGCTGTGGATTCCACGCCGCACCGCGCACAAACGCCTGTTCCCCGGCTGCCTCGACATGAGCGTCGGCGGACACGTCGAACACGGCGAAACCTACGAGCAGGCCTTCCGCCGCGAGACGCAGGAGGAACTGAACCTGAACGTGGACGACCTCCCCTGGCGGCAGATCGCCAGCTTTGGCACGCGCGACGGCCTGAGTGCCTTCATGCACGTCTACGAACTGCGCCGCGACGACCCGCCCACCTTCAACCCGGACGATTTCAGCAGCGCGCAGTGGCTCACGCCCGCCGAACTTATCCGGCGCATCGAGCAGGGCGACCCCGCCAAGGGCGACCTGAAACGCCTCGTGCAGCTGTGCTATGGGGTGGGCCGTGCCTGACGCGCCGCAGCCCCCAGACCTACCAGCACGTTCCTGGCTATGACATTCGAACGCCTGCACGCGCAGGTCACTCAGTCCCTGATGGAGAATCAAGCATGACAGTCCCCAAGGTATTTATCGACGGTGAGGCCGGAACGACCGGTCTGCAGATCCGGCAACGGCTTCAGGGCCGGTCGGATATCGAGCTCCTGAGCATCGACCCGGCGCGGCGCAAGGATGCGGACGCGCGGGCGGAGCTGCTGAACGCGGCGGACGTGTCGATCCTGTGTCTGCATGACGACGCGGCGCGCGAGGCGGTCACGCTGACGACGAATCCGGCCGCGCGCCTGCTGGACGCGAGTACGGCGCACCGGGTGAACCCGGCGTGGGTGTTCGGTTTCCCGGAGTTGAAAGCGGGGCAGGCGGACGCGATCCGCGCGGCGCGCTTCGTGGCGAACCCCGGCTGTTACAGCACGGGGGCGATCTCGCTGCTGGCGCCACTGACGGGCGCGGGCCTGATCCCGGCGGACTTCCCGGTCAGCATCCAGGGGTACAGCGGCTACACGGGTGGGGGCCGGGCGCTGGTGGACGCGCACGAGAAGGGCGAGGATCACCCGATGAAGGGCGAGTTCCTGAGTTACGCGCTGGGACTGGGGCACAAGCACATTCCCGAGACGATGCGCTACGGGGGATTGAGCCGCACGCCGATCTTCACGCCGAACGTGGGCGCGTGGGCGCAGGGCATGACCGTGACCATCCCCCTGCACCTGCGCGAACTGGGCACCACGCCGGACGCGCTGCACGCGGCGCTGAGGGATCACTACGCCGGGCAGCGGTACGTGCGGGTGTTCGACATGCAAGGTAATCCGGAGGTGCTGGACCCGCAGACCCTGAACGGCACGAACGACCTGGAACTGTTCGTGTACCCGTCCGCGGACGCCGAGCGGGCGCTGCTGGTCGCGCGGCTGGACAACCTCGGGAAGGGCGCGGGCGGCGCGGCGGTGCAGAACCTGAACCTCATGCTCGGGCTATGATTCCGCTCCGGGAACCCAGGAGCCGACTGGAAGGAGCAGGAATGCAACGACGGAGACGGAGTGCAGTGACCGGAGCGGACCGCAGGGCACGCAGCGCAGTCGCCGGAGGGGGAAGTCATGACGGATGCAAGCAAACTGGACATCAACCGGGGCACCACCCTGTGCATGAGTGTCTCGGCCCGCCCGAGCAACTTCGGGACGCGCTTTCATAATCACCTGTACGTGGCGCTGGGCCTGGATTTCGTGTACAAGGCGTTCGGCGTGCAGGACATCGCGGGCGTCGTGGCGGGCGTCCGGGCGCTGGGCGTGCGGGGCTGCGCGGTCAGCATGCCGTTCAAGGAGGCGGTGATTCCGCTGCTGGACGAACTGGACGCCTCGGCAGCCGCGATCGGGTCCGTGAACACCATCGTGAACACGGAAGGGCACCTGAAGGCCTTCAACACCGATTACACCGCCATTCAACTGCTGATCGAACGGCACGCCCTGAACCCGGACGCGCGGGTGGTGCTGCGCGGTAGCGGCGGCATGGGCAAGGCCGTGGCGAGCGCCCTGCGCGACGCGGGTTTCACGCGCGGCGTGATCGTCGCCCGTAACGAGGGGGCCGGGCGGGAACTGGCGGAACGCTGCGGCTGGGACTGGCACCCCACGACGCCCGACGTGCAAGGCGGCGACCTGCTCGTGAACGTCACACCCCTGGGCATGGCGGGCGGCCCGGACGAGCACACGCTGGCCTTCACGCCCGAAGCCATCGCGCGGGCGGGCACGGTGTTCGACGTGGTCGCCCTGCCCAGCGAGACGCCCCTGATCGTGGAGGCGCGGCGGCAGGGGAGGCCCGTCGTGACCGGACTGGAGGTCGTGGCGTTGCAGGCGCTGGAGCAGTTCGTGCTGTACACCGGTGTGCGCCCCACGGACGAGCAGGTGCGCTCAGCGGTCGAATTCGCACGTACCTGATCCGGATTCCCACTGCCCCCTTGCAATGACCGGCCGGATAGGGTGAAGTCTGCTCAGGTCCGGCCGGTCGCGTGGTGCGCGGCGAGCAGGTCCGGGGGAGGGCAGCATGAAGCGACAGCAGCGGCGTTCGGTAGCGTGGGTGCGGGCAGCGGTGGTGGGCGCGGGCATCCTGGGACTGGTCGGGTGCGTGCCGACCTCGTCCGTGATCCCGAACGAGTTCACGGACTTCAGTGACGCGCAGCAGGCCGCGATCTGCGCCGCGTCGCCGCGCGTGGGGCCGATGGGCATCCTGGAGTACGGGACGGGCGAGGCGGCCGGGAGCGTCCCGCCGGACTACACCCTGAACTGCCCGGACCTGCGCGTGAACATGGAACGCTGGACCGTGACCGTCTGGGCACCCACCCTGAACGCCGCACTGGCCGCGTTCGTCCCCGAAGCCGAGTTCCTGACGTACTACGCGGACCTGCGCGTGCGTGTCACGGAGACCCAGGTGAGCGCCGACCCGATTGACTCGGTGCCGGAGCCGCTGCTGGACGAGGTGCGGCGCGTCACCGTCACCGTCACGCCGCTGGGCGGGGCGGCGCAACCGGTCCTGCGGGGCGGGGTGGTCACGCCCGTCACGCTGGAACCCGGCGCGACGTACCGCATCGACATCCGCACGGACCGCACGCCGAACCCCTGGCCGTCCGTGACACTCGACCCGGCGTCCGGGACGGTGCAGGCGCAACTGGCCCGCTGACCTCCGCCCCCCGGCTCATACGGATTCCGTTTGTTTCGCTGACAACCCGGAAGGGCGCCGGGTTGCCAACTCCACGTCCGGAACCCGCTTCGACTCCTACTCGCTCCGCTCGGACCCAGCGGCTTCATAAGCCATTCAATCGGAGTCCATCATACGGATTCCGTTTGTTTCGCTGACAACCCGGAACATCGCCGGCCTGTCAGCTTCACGTCCGGAACCCGCCCAGCTCCCACTCGCTTCGCTCGGACCCAGCGGCTTTGCAGCCCATTCAATCCGAGTCCGGTTCAGTCGGGGTCGCTGGTCTCGCGCAGGTGGGACTGCACCTGAATGTCCCCGTAGGTTTCGTCCTGCTGCACGCTGAAGGCGCCTTCCTTGACCCCTTCGAGCAGCGCGGCGAAGTAGGTGGTCTGCTCGCCCCAGTCCTGCGCGGGAATGCCCCGGAACGTGAAGTTCCGCAGGCGCGTGCCGAAGGCCCGCAGGGCGCCCAGCGCGTCGGCCAGGGTCAGGCGGTCGCGGGCCAGCAGGGGCACCTCGACCTGCCGCACGGCGTTCTGCGCGGCCTTCACGAGTTTCGCGAGGCTGCCCTGGGGGTTGCGGGGCCGTTCGCGGCGCGGCAGGTTCAGTGGCGCGGCCTGCGCGGGAATCAGGCCCTCGCGTTCGCGGCGGCGGGCCGCCAGGAAGCTCACCAGTGCGTCCAGTTCCGCCAGGGCCTCCACGCCTTCCAGCACGTCGTCCAGCGGCTCGTCCCAGTCGCCGTCCGGTTCGGGGTCGTCCGGTTCGGGTTGCGGCAGCAGCAGCCGGGCTTTCAGGGCGATCACGGCGGCCAGGGTGGGCAGCAGGTCCGGGTGCGCACCTTCCGGCGGGCCGCCGGTCACGGCCTGCGCCCACGCCAGCACGTCCCGCGTGAGGCGCAGCAGCGGCACCTCGCCCGGCCCGACCCGCCCGGCCCGCAGAGACGACGCGAGGTCCGTCAGGGTGCCCGTGAACGCCGGGAGCGACACGGTAAACCCCACCCCGCCCGGAAGCGGCGGGGCAGGGGAGGGCAGGGTGGGCGCGGCGGTCACGGGGTCGGTGGTCACAGGGGCGGCGGGCAAGGGGGCGGCACTCAGAGTTTCAGGAACCCGACCTTCTCGCGCACTTCCTCCATGATCGGCTGCGCGGTGGCGCGGGCTTCCTTCGCGCCCTGCGCGAGCGCGTCACGCACGAAGTCCGGGTCGGCCTTCAGCGCCTCGGCCCGCTCGTGAATGGGGCTCAGGTGCTCGGTCATGCCCGCCAGCAGCGTCTTCTTGCAGTCGATGCAGCCGATCCCGGCCGTGCGGCACCCGGCGTCCACGGTCTGCAACGTGTCCAGGTCGCTGAACAGCTTGTGGTAATCGAAGATCAGGCACACGTCCGGGTTGCCGGGATCGGTGCGGCGCACGCGGGCCGGGTCGGTCGGCGCCACCCGCAGTTTCTGCCAGATGGCGTCCAGCGGTTCCAGAATCCCAATGGTGCTGCCCGGCCCCTTGCTCTTGCCCATCTTGCCGTTGCCGTCCACGCCGGGAATCCGCAGCGCCTGCTTGTTGTACACGGCTTTCGGTTCCGGGAACGTCTCGCCGAACGCATGGTTGAACTTCCGGGCGATCTCGCGCGTCAGTTCGATGTGCTGCGTCTGATCCTCCCCGACCGGCACGGTGTCGGCCTTGTACAGCAGGATGTCGGCGGCCATCAGCGCCGGGTACATCAGCAGGCCCGCCGGGACGCTCTCCAGTTGCTCGGACTTGTCCTTGTACTGCGTCATGCGTTCCAGCTCACCGACCGGCGTCAGGGTCGTGAAGATCCACGCGAGTTCCTGATGCTCGGGCACGTGCGACTGCACGAAGAACGTCACCCGGCTGGGGTCCAGGCCCGCGGCGAAGTTCGCGACCGCCATCTCGAAGGTCCGCTGCGCCAGCAGGCGCGGCTCGAACGACGCGGGGTTCGTGATGGCATGCAGGTCCACCACGCAGTAGATGGAGTTCTTCCCGAACTCCTCGCCCAGCCGCACGTAGTTGCGCATGGCCCCGAAGTAATTGCCGATGTGAGGTTCACCGGTTGGCTGGATTCCTGAAAAGACGCGCGGCATAACCCCGTGATTCTAGCGGGCGCCGCCCCCAAAAAGCAGGCGGCATGAAAAAGCCCCGCGCGGGGCGAGGCTTTCTCCGGGCATAGTCTGGATTTACTGGTCGGCGGGGGGAGCCGCCGGGGTTTCGCCTTCCGTGGCGGGCGTCTTGCTGTCCGTGGCGGGCGCGGCGCTGTCTTCGCTGCCTTCGGTCGTGGGGGTGGCCTTGGGCGCGGCGGCCTCCACGCGTTTTTCCTGCGCGGCCAGCACTGCCTTGAGGTTGTCCTTGGGTTTCAGGGTCGCGACCTGCGCGGCCAGGAACTTCTGACCTTCCTCGTTCTGCTTCTGCGCCAGCACCTGCGATTCGATCTGCGCTTTCACGGCGCTCAGGGGTTCGGTCGCGGCGGGTTTCAGGTCCGTCACGTACGCCACCGAGTACCGCTCGCCGACCTTCACGGGGTCGGTCAGGCTGCCTTCCCCGGCGTCACGCAGGCTCCTGGCTTCGAACACGGCGGCGTTCAGGGCCTCGTCCAGTTTGCCGTCACCGGCCGTGACCTGCCCGCGCTCGCTGAGCGTCCCGGCGGCCTTCACGGCGGCCCGGCCGAAGTCGGTCTTGCCGTCGTAGCTGTTGCGGAACGCCAGGGCGGCCGCCTCGTCCTTGAAGCTGACCTCGGACACGGTGCCGCTGGCCGGCGTCTGGAACTGCGCCCTGTTCTGAATGTAGAACGCCTGCACCTCGGCGTCCGTGACCTTCACGTTCCGCGCGCCGTACGCGGCGATTCCGGCGGCGAGTTCCTGCTGCGTGCCGGTCAGGTTCAGTTTCAGGCGTTCGGCGATGGTGGGCGCGGCGTACCCCTGGATCAGCTGCTGCACCACCTGCGGTTTCAGGATGGAGTTCACGAGCTGCGAGGCCTGCTCGGGCTGCACCTGCTGCAGCAGCGACGCGAACTGCTGGTTGTTCACGACCTGCTCGATGGCCTTCGAGTACGGGATGTCCTGCCCGGCGACGGTCGCCACGGTGGGGTCCTCGACCTTCCAGTTCAGGTCCTTGAACTCGATCTTGGCGTCTTTTTCCAGGCCCGCCACCCAGGCTTCCACGGCGGCGTTCTTCTTCTGCTCGTTGACAGCCGTGGCGATGTCGGTCCTGGCGTCCGCGAAGGGCTTGGCGGCGGGCGCGAGGTACTTCTCGACCTTCACGACGTAGAACTTGCCGCCGCTCTCGATCACGTCGGTCAGGCCGCCGTCGGTCAGGGCGAACGCGGCCGCGCCCACCTCGGCGGGCAGCGCCACCTGCGCCACGGGGCGCGGCACGCCGTTCTCGATGGGGCCGAGCGCGCCGCTGCGGTCACCGAACTCGGTGCTGTTCGCCTTGGCCAGCGCAGCGAAGTCCGCGCCGCCCTGCGCCTGCTTCAGCAGCGCCTGCGCCCTGGCCTTGTCGGTCACGACGATCTGACGGCCCTGAATGCGGGCGTCCGTCTGGAACTTGCCGGGGTTCAGGTCGTAGTACGCCCTGAGTTCCGCGTCGGTCGCGGCGGGCACGGCCTTCTTGATCTCCTCGACGCGGCGCTCGACGGCGAGGCTCTGGCGCACCTGCTCGCGGTACGAGCTGTCCGTCAGGCCCGCGCCCTGCAGCGCGTCCGTCCAGGCCTTGTTGTCGGTCAGCTGGTTGGCCTCGCGGACCTCCTTGACCTTGGCGGCCACGTCGGCGCGGCTGACCTTGATGTCCTTCACGGCGTTCTGCACCAGCGTCTGCTGCACCTGCTGCGCGACCACGTACGTCTTGAAGTCGTCGCCCAGCACGCCGGTATCGGTGCTGGCCAGCACGGGGTTGGCGCGGCGGGCCGCTTCGAGTTCCTCGACCGTCACGGTCGTGCCGTTCACGGTCAGGGCGGGCGTGCCGGTCTGCCGGTTGAACAGCGATCCCAGGTTCGGCGTGAACTGGTACGCCATGCCGACCACCAGCAGCAGAGCCAGGACGCTCAGCAGGCCGTTCACGAGTTTCTTGTTTTTCACTTGATCTCCTTCATGCGAGGTGCTAGGGTACGCGAGCTATGCACTCGTAGCTCAGGTGGATAGAGCGTTGGCCTCCGAAGCCAAAGGCCACTGGTTCAAGTCCAGTCGAGTGCACCACGGAAAGTCACGGAACGCCACCCGCGAGGGTGGTGTTTCTGTTGAGTGGTCCGCCCGCACGTCGCAGGTCGTGACGGGGGTGTCTGGAGTCGCACGCGCCGGATTCTAGCACGCAAGATTAAGCGGGCGTGAAGCAGGAAACGGCGTCTGTAACACCCTTTTTCGCCGTCCGGGACACCCGCGCCCGGCCAGGGCGATTGCGGCGCGCCTCTCCACCCACGCCCGCCGCGCCCTGTACGCTGTCACGCATGAGTGCCCCGATCAACCTCCTGACCCTGCTCGAAACGCTGCCCGGCTCGTACGCCGGACCCGCCCGCCCCGACGAGGCCCCCTACGGCCTGGTCGGCGTGGGCGAGGGCACCCTGGCCGCCGCCATCGCCCAGACCCTGATCGCCAGCAGCCTCACGCGCGGCGGCACGCAGTTCGTGCTCGGCAGCCCCGACGCCAGCGCCCTCGCCACCGATTACGCCGACCTGGCGGTCGTGGCAGGCGCGAACGCCCGCCGCGTCGCCACCGGCGGCACCCCCGAGGAGATCGACGTGCTCGTGCCCGGCGGGCCGCTCGCCACGTACCACTTCGCGCAGTTCGTCGCGCACGCCAGCGGCCACAGCGACGAGGCCGCCGCCGCCGACGCCCTGCTGGCCGACCTCGCCGCACGCTGCGCCCCGCACGTCACCGAGAACAACCCCGCCCGCGACCTCGCCTGGAGCCTGTGGGGCCGCACGCCCCTGCTGCTCGCCGCGCCCGAGGCCGAGGCCCTCCCGCACGCGTGGCAGCACCTGCTGGCCCGCACCGGCAAGACCCTGAGCATCCCGGTCCTGGGCGACCCGCTGCCCTTCGTGACGGGCGCGTTCGAGGCGCAGCACGAGAAGGGCGACGCCAAGGTCGCCCTGATCCTCGGCGACGCCGACGACACCCTGATGCTGGCCCGCGAGATCCTCGAAAGCCGCATCGACGAGATCATTCACGTGCCGTACCCGGACGGCGCCGTCGGCTACCCCGCCGCGCTGGCCCTGTGGTACTTCGGCGCGTGGGTCGCCGCGTATCTCGCCGAACGCTACGACCAGCAGCCCGGCGACCTGCCCGTCCTGGGCCGCGCGCAGGGCGTCATGAGCGGCGAGGACCGCGAACAGGCCCGCCTCGCCGCGCCCCGCGACGACCTGCGCCGCACCAACGTCCTGAAAGACTGGGCCGACGATCAGGACGTGGACGACGTGGAACTCGACGAGGACGACCTGGACGACGAGTAATACGGACTCCGATTGAAGGGTTGCAAAACCCGTTCAATCCGAGCGGAGCGAGTAGGAGTCGAAGCGGGTTCCGGACGTGGAGTTAACAGATCGGTGGTGTTCCGATCTGTTAACGAAATAAACGGAATCCGTATAACCGGTTTGCGGGGCGCGGGAGGCGAGGCCGGGTGGTTCTCTCCCGCGCCCTGCTTCCCGCGCCTCCCTCAGCGCAGGGGCCAGTTCAATGGAGAGGAACGTGTCCGGGGAAGCCGATGAGCAGGTCGAGCAGGTCGCCGACCATGGCGCTGGCGGTGACCATGCCGCCCGCGCCGCCCCCGGCGAAGATCAGGGTGCCGCACTCCTCGCCCTCGTAGACCATGGCGTTGCGGCTGGCTCCGGCGGTGCACAGCGGGTGCGTTTCGGGCAGGGACTGCGGGGCGACGCGGGCCTGCCACTCGCCGCCGACGGATTCGAGTTCCGCGACGAGTTTGATGCGTTCGCCGCGCGCGCGGGCAGCCTGAATGTCCTCCTGCGTGATGTGCTCGATGCCCTGCACCTGCACGCGGTCGTACGGGAAGTTCCCGTCGGCGCAGAAGCGGGCCAGGACCGTGAGTTTGTGCGCGGTGTCGAACCCGCCGACGTCCAGGGTGGGCGGGTCCTCGGCGTACCCGAGTGCCTGCGCCTCGGCGAGGGCCTGCGCGTAGTCCTTGCCGCCTTCCATCTGCGTCAGGATGTACAGGCACGTACCGTTCAGCACGGCCTGAAGGCGCGTGAAGGTGCTGGCGCGCAGCACGGTGCTCATGGGGCCGATGACGGGCGTGCCGGCCATCACGGACGCCTCGTAGTACAGTTTGCCGTTCAGGGCGTAGTCGCGCAGTTCGTCCCAGCATTCGGCCAGCAGCGCCTTGTTCGCCGTGATGACGGGCCGCCCGGAGCGCAGGTAGGGGCGCAGCATGGTCATGGGGAGCTGCACGCCGCCCATCGCCTCGATCACGACCTCGCACTGTTGCAGGAAGGCGGGGTCGGTGGTCAGGGGCGTTCCGGCCGGAATGCGGCGTTCGCGGGCCGTGTCCCGCACCAGGACGCCCACGACCTCGATGCGTACGCCCAGGTCCGCGAAGATCGCCTCGCGGCGTTCGATCAGGTTCAGGACGTCCTGGCCCACGGTGCCACAGCCGAGCATGCCCACAGTCACGGTTCTCATGCGCCCGACTGTAGCGCCCGGCCCGCGCCGCACCGGGGGGCCGGGATAGGTGTGGGCCGCCCCGGCGCGGGTTGCCTGAACGTGAAGTCTTCCGTTCGAAATGCCCAAGGCGCGGCGCGCAGCGTTCCGGTCCCGTTCAGGGAGGGACGCTAGACTGCGTTCATGTTTCCCGTGACCACCCTCTCCTCTGACCTTCACGGTCCCCCCTGGGCAGGCCCGCGCGGGCACGCCTGCGGGGCGACCCGGACCCCCACCCCATGAGCCGCCTGACGGAACTGGCCGCCGAGTTCGGCATGGTCGAGCGCGCCCTGGGCGACCCGGCCGCGCTGGCCGACACCCGCGAGTACGCCCGCCTGACCCGCCGCCACCGCGAACTGCTGCCGCTGGTCACGCTGCTACGCGAACGTGACAGCGTGCAGGCCGACCTGGACGGCGCGCGCGAACTGCTGACCGACCCGGACATGCGCGAACTGGCCGCCAGCGAGATCCCCGCCCTCGAAACCCGCCTGACGGAGATCGAGGCGGAACTGGTCGTGCTGCTGCTGCCCACCGACCCCGACGACGACCGGGACGTGATCCTGGAACTGCGCGCCGGGGCGGGCGGAGCCGAGGCGGGCCTGTTCGTGATGGACCTGCTGCGCATGTACACCCGCTACGTGGAGGGCGTGGGCCTGCGCCTGAACGTCCTGGACGCCAACGAGAGCGACCTGGGCGGCGCCAGTCGCGTCGTGGCGGAAGTCACGGGCGGCCCCGGCTCGCACGGCGCGTTCCGGGCGCTGCGCTGGGAACGCGGCGTTCACCGCGTGCAGCGCGTGCCCGCCACCGAGAGTCAGGGCCGCATCCACACGAGTACCGTCACGGTCGCCGTGCTGCCCGAAGTCGAGCAGGACGAGGTGCAACTCGACCTGTCCGAGGTCCGCATCGACGTGTTCCGCTCGCAGGGCGCCGGCGGGCAGGGCGTGAACACCACCGACTCGGCCGTGCGCGCCGTGTACCGTCCCGGCACGCCCGACGAGATCATGGTCGTCTGCCAGGACGGCCGCTCGCAGATCAAGAACCGTGAGAAGGCCCTGCTGGTCCTCGCGTCCCGCCTTGCCGAGCGGGAACGCGCCGCCCGCGAGGAACGCGAACGCTCGCAGCGGGCCGCGCAGGTCGGCAGTGGCGACCGCAGCGAGAAGATCCGCACGTACAACTACCCGCAGAACCGCGTGACCGATCACCGCCTCGAAGGTGACGACAAGAACTACCCGCTCGACAGCGTGATCGCCGGGAACGTCGCGCCCGTCGTGGCGGCCCTGGCCCGCGCGCAGCGCGAACTGCAACTGCTCGACATGGCCGCCCGCGACGCCCAGGAGGCCCCGCATGGCGCGGCGTGACCTGCTGGTCGCCGCCGGAATCCTGCGCGACCGCTTCGGGCGGGTGCTGCTGGTCGGGAACGACTGGCAGGGGCACGGCCGCGTGCGCCACACCCTGCCCGGCGGGGTCGTGGAACCCGGCGAGACCCTCCCCGAAGCGCTGTACCGCGAGATCTTCGAGGAAACGGGTTTGAAACTCACGGGCATCAAGCACATGGCCTACACCGTGCACATCGAGGACGAACGCCGTGGCGAACGCGCCATCGCCGTGGCGTTCGAGGCCACCTGGGACGGCCTGCTGAACCCCGCCGACCCGGACGGCTTCATCGTCGAGGCGCGCTTCTGCACCCTGGAAGAGGCCCTGACCCTGATCGAATCCCCACCCATGCGCGAACCGCTCAGTGATTTCCTGAAAACCGGCGAACCAGGGCGCTTCTACGCCTTCAAAGGCTGGGACGGGCGGGGAGGACTGCGCATACCGGCGCTGAAACCCCGCCCGTAAGCGTTGCGGCCGGTTCAACGCACGATCAGCAGGCGCCCTGCTCCGCGTGGAAGGGCACCTGCTGATCGTGCGGGTTCGTGCGCGACAGGGGAGACCCGCTCTCCATCCGCCCCGGTCCCCGTCAGCGCCGGTTACACGTAGTCGACGGCCAGGATCTCGAACTCGGCGGTGCCTTTGGGCAGTTGCACCGTGACCTTCTCGCCTGCCTTGCGGCCCGCCAGGGCCTTCCCGATGGGGCTGGCGTCGCTGATCTTGCCCTTCAGGACGTCCACCTCGTAGGTGCCGACCAGTTCGAACTTGTGTTCCTTGCCCTTGGCGTCTTTCACGGTGATTTTCGCGCCCAGGCCGGCGCCGCCGCTGCTGTCTTCCTCGATGATCACCGAGCGTTCCAGCTGGCTTTCCAGTTCCGAGATGCGGGCCTCGTTCTCGGACTGCTGCATGCGGGCCTCGTCGTACGCGGCACTTTCGCGCAGGTCGCCGTCTGCGATGGCGCGCCCCATGTTCTCGGAGATCTCCTCGCGTTTGGTGGTTTTCAGGAAGTGAAGGGTTTCGAGCAGTTTGTCATACCCGCGCTGGGTCATGGTGATGCGTTCTTTCGTCATAGACGGTCAAGTATAGGCGCTGACAGGGTGAGCGTGCATTAAGGGCGCGCCCCCCGCCCCCGGGCGTACATGAAGAACGCGTACCGGCCGCGCCCACCTTTCTGGCGGGTACGCCGGGTACGCTGCGCGCATGACCCGCAAGAACGATTCCGACTACGCCCCGGAAGGGGAAGTGCGAGACGACGGCACCACCGGCGAACTGCTTCAGGACAAGATGACGGCCGAGGACCTGCTGCGCGGCGCCGCCACCGCCGACAGCACCAACCCCAACGACCAGCCCGGCTTCAACGACGGCACGCAGGGAGGCCGTGACTTCGAGGACCGTCAGGGCACCCCCAACAACGACGGCAACAGCGACATGGAAGGCCGCGCGAGCGGCGGAGAGGGCACGCACCGCAGCGGCGGCGTGGACGGCGGCCCCGCCCGCACCACCCCACTGCCCGGCACCGGGAAATAACCACCCAGTACAGGAACGCCCCGACCAGATCACCGGCCGGGGCGTTTCTGCGTGAGGTCAGCGGCTGTCGGTGCCGATGCCGAGGTTCTCGGCCACGGCCTGCTGCGCCTGCTTCTGCGAGTCCATGACCTCCACCTCGACCTGCTCGCCACTTTCGAGGTCCATCACGAAGTGGTCGCCGTCCAGGCGAACCTTCGAGAGAATCTGCTCGTCGCCCTGCGGGCGGGTCGTGGCGCGCAGTTCCACGAAACGGCGCAGCGGCGTGCGGATGACCTTGGGCGCCAGGATCTCCTCGACCTGAAAGATGCCGCCGGAGTTGTTCATGGTCACGCTGATCAGCACCGGCTTGTCGCGGCCCCTCTCGATGACGACCTGATCCACGGCCAGCGCACTGATCGAGTGGATGTCCACGCTGCCCAGGCTGAACGCCTTGCGGCCCCGCCCCTTGGTGATGTCCGTGCCGTCCGCGACGGCCACGATCCCGCCCTCGACCGTCAGCGGGGCGGGGTTTAGGTCGTGGCAGTTGATGGCGCCCAGAATGAACGACCGGACCTTGGTACGTTTGAACGGGTCCGGGTACAGCGGCCCCATGATGCGGTCCAGGATCGGCAGGGCCAGCGCCACGCCGTGCGCCTCGTGCCCGGCGCGGTGAATCTGGTTGCCGATGTCGTGCAGCATGGTGCCCAGGATCACGGTCAGGAATACGTCGTCCGGGTCGCCCACGCCGCTGTCCATCAGGTCGGGTTTCACGCCGCCTTCCAGCAGCAGTTCCGTGATCGCCATGCCCGCCGCGCCCGTGATGAACGCGTGCACGCGCCCGTGGTCGTTGTACCCCAGCTTGCGCATGGTGATGTAGTTCGCCATGTCCCAGTGGGCCAGGGCTTCCGGGTCGCCGCGCAGCGCCTCGTACGCCGCCAGCGCGCGCGGGTACGTGGCGAGGTCGGCGCGGATGGCGCCGTCGGCCTCCTCGATCAGCTTGGCGCGGGGCGTGGTGAACTCCACGACCCGCTGGCCGTTCGGGGTGGCGCTGCCCTCACGGCCCGGCGCGGGCTGGGCGCGGCCCTCGACGTCGCTGACGACGCCGCTCTGCACGCTCAGGCGGAACTTCTGGGGGGTGCCCTTCCCGTCGGAGGGGCCGCCCTGCTCACTCACCCTGGAACTCCGCCGGGCGTTTGTTCAGGAAGGCGTCCACGCCCTCACGGAAGTCCTTGGTGGCGACCGTCATGCCGAACAGGTCCGCCTCGATCTCCAGGCCGCCTTCGAGGGTGGTGTCCATGCCGCGCCGCACGGCTTCCTTGACCAGCGACACGGCAATCGGGGCGTTTTTCAGCATGGCCTCGGCGACCTCGCGCGCCCTGGTCAGGGCGTTGTCGGCCACGTAGTTCACGAGGCCCATGCCGAGCGCCTCGTCGGCCCTGACCTGACGGCCCGTGAGGATCATGTCCAGCGCGCGGCCCGTGCCGATCAGGCGCGGCAGGCGCTGCGTACCGCCGAAGCCCGGAATCAGGCCCAGGCTGGTTTCCGGCAGGCCCAGGCGGGCGGTCGTGGCGGCCACGCGCACGTCGCAGGCCAGCGCCAGTTCCAGTCCGCCGCCCAGCGCGTACCCGTTCACGGCCGCGATCACGGGAATGGGCAGGCTGCTGATCTGATGCATGACGTCCTGCCCGGCCAGCGCCAGTTCACGGCCGTCGTACACGCCTTCCAGGTCGCCGAACTCGCTGATGTCCGCACCCGCCACGAAGGCCTTCTCGCCCGCGCCCGTGATGATCAGGGCGCCCACCTCGGCGTCCTCGATGATCATGTTCACGGCCTGCGCGATCTCCGAGAGGGTGTCGGCGTTCAGGGCGTTCAGGGCCTTGGGGCGGTTGATGGTCAGCACGGCGATGGGGCCATGCTGGTCGATCTGCACGTTGTTGAATTCCAGTTCGTCGAGTTGAGTCATGGGGTTATCCTGCCACAGCCCACGCCGCCACGCAGAGCCGCCACGCAGAAGTGCGCCTCACGAACGGTGCGGCCGCGCCGCCTCCATGCAGAGGGCCACGGCGCAACTTCCAGCCGTGGCCCTCCGGTCTGCGTGCCGGCGTTACCTGGCGTCGTTCGCGGCGAGCGTCACGATGGCGTCCAGCGCCACGTGCACCATGCGGTCCACCCCGGCGGCCAGCACCTCGTCGGGCACCAATTGCGGGTCGCCGATGTCGTTGCTGCACGCGGTCAGGCACGCGGCCCGCAGGCCCCGCTGCGCGGCCACCAGGAAGATGGCGCTGGCTTCCATCTCGAAGCCCAGCACGCCCCGGCCCGCCCACAGGCGCGCGTGTTCGGGGGTGCTGGCGTAGAAGGCGTCCTCGGTCATGACCAGCCCGACGTGGTGCGGCGCGCCGTGCTCGCGGGCGGCCTTCACGCTGGCCTCCACGACCTCGAAACTGGCAGCCGGGGCGTACGGCGCGCCGCCCAGCATCTGGCGGGTGGTGCCGTCGTTGGGGACGGCCGCCGTGGCGATCACCAGATCACCCGGCGCGACGCTGGGGGTCGCGCCGCCCAGGGTGCCCACGCGGATCAGGGTGCGGGCGCCCAGCCGCGCGAGTTCCTCGGCGACGATGGCGGCGCTGGGGCAGCCCATGCCGGTCGTCTGCACGCTGACCGGCACGCCCTGGTAGGTGCCGGTGAAGCCCAGCAGTTGCCGGTGGCTGGTGTACTCGCGGGCACCGTCCAGGTAGGTGCTGGCGATGTGGCGGGCGCGGTTGGGGTCGCCGGGCAGCAGGACGTACGGGGCAACGTCGCCGGGCTGGGCGCGGACATGAATCTGGCTCATGTGGCGAGTATACGGGGGGCGTGCGGGCCGTTTTCCGGGGTCGGGGGGGCGCGGACCCATGAATGGGTTCTCATGAGGAGGCGACATGTACCTTTCGACAGACTTCTCACGTCAATGCAACGAAGTGCGATCTGAAGCGGTTCCATGACGCTCACGAGAAGTGACCCATATGTCATTTATCTCTCATGTCGGCAGATAAATGGCTTTCGGCGATCAGATGAGAGGCTGACCCAAAGGGTAACCGTAGAGAAGTTCACAAATCCCTCACTGCCAGTGCCTACGGTGAACACTAGGAAACCGGGAAGACAAGTTCCAGATCCCGCACCGAACACCCAAGGAGAACCAACATGCGCAAATCACTGATCATCGCGTCCACCCTGGCCCTGAGCCTCGGCGCTGCCAGCGCCCAGACCGCCACCACCACCGCCGCCCCCGCACAGGTCACCCTGAGTGACGTGCCCGCCGGCCACTGGGCCAAAGACGCCGTTGACGTGATCGTCAAGTGCGGCCTGATCCAGGGCTTCCCCGACGGCACCTTCCGCGGCAACGAGAACCTGACCCGCTACCAGGCCGCCCTGATCTTCTACCGCCTGCTCCAGAGCGGCGCCATGAGCGAATGCGGCATGAGCCAGGGCGACATGACCGTCGTCGCCAACGGCATGGCCGAAGTCAGCACCGAGCTGGCCGCCATCGCCAGCCGCGTGACCGACCTCGAGAAACTCAGCGCTGACCAGCAGGCCCGCATTGACGCCCTCGAAGCCAAGATCAACGGCATGGGCGACGGCACCGCCAGCGCCGACACCGCCGCCATGAACGCCCGCATCGACGCCCTCGAAGCGGCCATCCGTAACATCCCCGCCGGTCCCCAGGGCCCCGCCGGTCCCGCGGGCCCCGTCGGCCCCCAGGGCCCCGCAGGCCCCGCCGGCGCGGCTGGCACCAGCACCACCGGCACCGTGACCGAACCCGTCACGCCCGCCCCCACCACCGGCACCGTCGTGATCGGTGAACCCACCACCGACACCGGCATGATGAACAGCGGCCGTGGCCTGTACGCCGGCATCGCGCTGGGCGCCAAGTCCTCCGCAACCGGCGCCGAGTGCCTCAACGCCCTCGACAAGAATGCCAAGGTGAACTACTGCGTGAGCGGCGGCGCCGTCATCGGCTCCAGCAACGTGATCGGTCCGGTCGGCGTGCGCGTCGCTGCCGACTACCAGCCCGGCTACAACGGCATCAGCGGTGACGTCAACGCCACCTACGACGTCAACACCGGCA
The DNA here is from genome assembly GCF_014648115.1 of Deinococcus seoulensis. Taxonomy (NCBI): domain Bacteria; kingdom Thermotogati; phylum Deinococcota; class Deinococci; order Deinococcales; family Deinococcaceae; genus Deinococcus; species Deinococcus seoulensis. The sequence continues at coordinate 87,427 of NZ_BMQM01000013.1, read as the reverse complement.
GCCGCCTGACCCCCTACTTCGGCGCGGGCCTTGGTCTGACCAGCAGCCAGAAGCGCACCAACACCACCCAGACCGAAACGGACGTCTACGCTAACGTTCTGGGTGGTGTGGATTACCGCATCACGGACAGCATCTCCGCCTTCGTGGAAGGCAACGGCAAGTACTACCTGAGCAATAACGGGTACGGCACGGGCCTGGCCACGAACGCCAAGGACGGCTTCAACTTCGGCGGGAAGGCCGGCGTCAAGTTCTACTTCTGATCCCCACCCCCTGACTCCCCCCGCGGGATCAGGACACGGCGGCCTCCCGGAAACGGGGGCCGCCGTTCATGTGCCCCCAGGGTGAGCGACCTGCCGGGCGTTCACCGCCGGACGTGCCCCTGGCGCGGGGGGTACACTGACGGTCATGCGCCTCGTTTCCTTCCTTCAGGTGCTGCTGCTGCTGGGCATCGCCGCGTACCTGGCGCTGTTCACGCTGGAGAACCCCGAACTGGTCCGCCTGCCCCTGCCCACCGGACGGGGCGAGGTGACCGTGTCGGTCGGCGTGAGCGTGAGCCTGTTCCTGCTGCTGGGCGCGCTGTTCATGGCGCTGCTGCTGTTGCCGGGCCTGACCGGCGAACGCCTGCGCCGCCAGCGGGAAACCCGGCTGCGCCGCGACACCGAGGACCGCCTGACCGCCACCCTGCAGGCCCGGCTGGCCGCCATGCAACCCGCGCCGCACCCCACGGCACCTGCCCCGCCGCCCACCCAGCCCGTCCCGGCCCCCCAGCCGGTCCCGGCCACCACTGCGGACAGCGGGGAGGCCGGATGAGCGCCCGGCCCGGCCTTCCGCGCCTGCAACCCGAGTGGCTGCTGGCCCCGCCCGCCAGCCGCGAGGCGTTGCTGGACACCATGCGCCGATGGCGGGTGTCGCCGCCGCTCGCACAGGTCCTGAGCGGGCGTGGCCTGAGCGCCGCGCTGCTCGACCCGCCCCTGACCCTCACGCCCAACCCGGCCCTGCGGGAAGCGGCCGGGCGGATCGTGCAGGCCATCCGCGAGCGTAAACGCATCCGCATTCACGGGGATTACGACGCGGACGGAGTGAGCGCCACCGCCACCCTGGTGCTGGGCCTGCGGGACCTGGACGCCGACGTGCACGGCTTCATCCCGCACCGGCTGAACGAGGGGTACGGCGTGCACCCGGACCGCGTGCCGGAACACGCCGCCGCCTGCGACCTGCTCGTCACGGTGGACTGCGGCGTGACCAACCACGCCGAGATCCGCGCGCTGCTGGACCACGGCACGCAGGTCATCGTGACCGACCACCACGCACCCGGTGACGAATTCCCGGACGCGCTGGTCGTGCACCCCAGCCTGACCACCGACTTCGACCACGACCTGCACAACCTGACCGGCGCCGGCGTGGCGTACCACCTGCTGTGGGCCGTGAACGACCTGCTCGGCCTGCCGGAACCCCGCGCCTACGCGGCCCTGGCGACCCTGGGCACCGTGGCCGACGTGGCCCCCCTGATCGGGGAGAACCGCGCCCTGGTCCGCGCCGGACTGGACGCCCTGGCCGACACGGAACTGCCGGGCCTGCGCGCCCTGCTGGACTCCGGACGGGTCCGCCGCCCGACCGCGCGGGACGTGGCGTTCATCCTCGCGCCCCGCATCAACGCCGCCGGACGCATGGGCGAGGCCGACGTGGCCCTGGACCTGCTCACGCAACGCAGCCCGCACGAGGCCGCCCGCCTCGCCGAGTACCTGGAAATCCGCAACCTGGAACGCCGCAAGTTGCAGGACGACATGTTCGCGCAGGCATTGAGCATCGCCGACCCCGCCGACCCGGCCCTGGTCGTCACGCACCCCGACTGGCACGCCGGGGTGATGGGCATCGTGGCCAGCAAACTGCTCGAGACGTACCACAAACCCGTGTACATCATCGCGCAGGGCAAGGGCTCGGTCCGCAGCACGCCCGGCATCAGCGCCGTGCAGGGCCTGCGGTTCAGCCACGACCTGCTCAAACGCTACGGCGGGCACCCCGGTGCGGCCGGGTTCTCCATCGACCCCGCCAACATCGGCGCGTTCCGGGACCGCATTCACGAGTACGCCCGGCAGTTCCCCACGCCGCACCCCCGCGTGCGCCTGGACGCCCCGCTGCCTGGCCTGGGCGCCTCGCTGGACCTGCTGGCCGAGGCCGCCACCTTCGAACCGTTCGGCGAGGGTCACCCGCTGCCGCTGTGGCACCTGCGCGACACCCTGACCGACACCCGCCTGGTCGGCAAGAAAGGCAACGGCCTGCAGTTCAAGGTGGCGGGCCTGCGCGGCATCAAGTTCGACGAGACCGACGACACCGGCGGCGAACGCGACCTCGCCGCGCAACTGGTGAGCAGCGAGTGGCGCGGCCAGACCCGCCTGGAATTCCACGGGCAGGCGCTGCGCGCCCCCGCCACCCTGCGCCTGGACGCGCCGCCCGCCCCGCAGCCCTACCCGCGCCTGAACCCGAAAGCCGCCATGGACCACCTGCGCGCCGGGGCAGCCGCGCACGCCACTGGCCCCGTCGCCGCGTACCTGCGTGACAACGTGCCGGGCCTCACCCTGACTGGCCCGGGCGACGCGCACCCCGGCGGTGAACTGATCCTGTACGCCCTGCCGCCCGAGGACGACCTGCGCCGCTGGGCCGGGCAGGGCCGCGTGTCGTTCGCGTTCGGCCCCCGGACCCTCGCGGACCTGGAAGGCAGCCTGACCCGCCACCACCTGGGCACCCCGCCCGCCAACCCCCTGCTGGACGAGGCCGGTGGCCTGGAAGCCGCCGCCGACGCCTACCGCCGCTGGCAGTGGGCGCACCACTGGCGCACCCTGGACGACGAGGGCTGGAGCGCCAGCGTGCACGCCATGCTGGGCCTGCCCGCCGTGCCGGAACGCGAAGCGGTCAGCGCCGACTGATACGGATTCCGATGGAATGGTGGGCAAAAACCGTTCCATCCGAGCGGTCGCGAGCAGGAGCAGAGCGGGTTCCGGACGTGGAGTTGGCAATCCGGTGAAGTTCCGGATTGTCAGCGAAACAAACGGAATCCGTATGAACGCCACAGGAAGGGGGGACGCGCCTGCATGACGGCGCGTCCCCCCTGGCGGCTGTGGTTACAGCCCGAATTCGCCGGGTTGCAGCTTCAGGGCGTGGATGATGTCACGCGCCATCTTCTGCTCGCTCTCGTCGAAGTTGCCGTCGGCGGTGGCGATCAGCAGGGCCACCTGGGCGACCGTGCGGGCCTCCACGGCGTCCTTGGCGACCTTCCCGACCGCCTGAAGCAGGTTGATCTTCCCGAAGTCCGGGGCGCGGGTCATGGTGTCGCAGTGCGCGTCGTACTTGGCGGCAAGCACGCTGACATCGAAAGCCTTGAGTTTGTCGGAACTCATGATGAACGCGGCCGTCTTGCGCCGCTCCTCGGGGTCGATGCGGCCGTCGGCGGCGCTGATCAGGGCGCTGGCGGCCATGGCGGCGTCCGCGAACTTGGCGTTGTTGAACTGCCCCCAGCCTTTCTGGGCGGCGTCGAGGCCCTGCTGGGCGCGGTCTTTCAGGTTCTTCAGGAATCCCATGGTGTGCTCCTTTCCCGGCGCGTGCCGGGCGGTCCTGCTGAACGGCATCCTAGGGCGCGGGCCGCTGAGATGCGTGCGAGGGTGCGTGTCCTGTCCCACTGATCCTGTCCCACTGACCCCAGTGGTCAGTCCGTGCCGGTCACGCGGCGGGCCAGTGCCCACCCGCTGAGCAGCGCACTCTCCACGCGCGGGCCGTGCGGGTCGGGCGTGAACCAGTCGCCGCACCAGCCCAGGTTCAGGTCGGCGTCCCAGTGGCAGGGGCCGGGGGCGGTGACGGCCGGGATGGAGTACCGCCAGCGGTGCGCGAAGGCCTGCGCTGCGTCCAGCGGCCCGAGGATGTCCTGCGCGGCGGCCAGCAGGTCCGGCAGCACCTGTTCGGGCGTGCGTTCCAGGTTCGCGCGGGTCCATGCGGGCGTGGCGTGCAGCGTCAGCGCGGGGGGCGCGCCGTCCGGGCGTTTGGTGTGCTCACGCGCGATCCATTCCAGGACCGGATGGTCGGGCCGCAGGGCGCGCCAGTCGGCGGGCACGTCCTGGTGCAGGATCACGCCGGCCGCCCAGCAGGGGTCGTACGTGACCGGTCCGGCCTGCCGCGCCGCCTCCCCGGAATCATGGCCGTGCAGGACGGCCGGGACGGCGTCGGGGCTGCCGGGGTCCAGGGTGGCCAGCAGCGCCAGGAGTTGCGGGGCCGGGACGTTCAGGATCAGCCTCGCGGCGTCCCAGGCCTGCCCCTCACGCGAGTGCACGCGCCAGCCGCCGCCCTGGGTGGCGTTCAGGCGTTCCAGGCTGGTGACGGTCACGCCCGTTTTCACGTCCAGGCCGCGTGCCAGGGTGCGGCCCAGCGCGCTCATGCCGGCCGGGGGGGCGTAGCGGGGATGACCGTCGTCCGGCAGGGTGACCTGTCCGGCCTGCCAGCGGGCCACGCCGCGCGTCCACACGGCGTTCCAGCCGTCCCGCACGCCGCCCTCGGCCAGGGTGCGGGCGCGGTCGCTGCGGGCCGTGAAGAAGCGCGCCCCGTGATCCAGGCGCACCTCCGGCCCGTCCGGGAGGGTCACGCGGCGGGTGGCGGCCCGGCCGGACACGCCGCGCGCCTTGTCCAGCAGCGCCACGCGCAGGCCCGCGCGGGCGGCGTCCTGCGCGAACGCCAGCCCGCCCAGGCCCGCGCCGACCACCAGCACGTCTGCCTGCGTCATACGGACTCCGATTGAAGGAGCTGCAAAGCCCCTTCAATCCGAGCGGATGCGAGTAGGAGAAAAACGGGTTCCGGGCGTGGAGTTGGCCATCCGGTGAAGTTCCGGATGGTCGGCGAAACAGACGGAATCCGTATCACAGCAGCGCGCGGTGATCCGCGAGCAGGCAGCGGTCCTGCACCACGTCGATCCCGCACTTGCTCAGTTCGGCGGCCACGGCGTCGTCCCGGATGCCCAGTTGCATCCACACGACCTTCGGGGGCGGCGCCATCGCCAGGATGTCCGGCACGTGCAGCCTCACCTTGTCGCTGCGGCGGAAGATGTCCACGATGTCCACCGGCACCCCGATCTCGGCGAGGGTGGACACCGCGCGGTGCCCGAAGTAACTCTCGCCGCGCGCGGCCAGCGCCGGGTTCACGGGAATGATGGTGTACCCCTGGCGGTGCATGTACTCCGGAACGTAGTACGCGGGTTTCACGCTGTCATGGTGAAAGCCGACCACCGCGATCACCTTGTGGGTGCTCAGGACGTTCACGATCTGCGCCGTCTGCGTCAGGAGGGTCATGCGCCGCCTCCCTGTTCATGCGTTCCCAGGTCACGGCCCCCAAGGTCACGGTACGCGGCCTGCGCGGCCTCCAGCGTGGCGTTCAGTTCCGCGTCGCCGTGTGCGCCGCTCACGAAGATGCTCTCGAACTGGCTGGGCGCCCAGTACACGCCGCGCGCCAGCATCCCCTGGAACCAGCGGGCGAAGGCGGCCGTGTCGCTGCGGGCCGCGTCGGTGTACGTGCGCACGCTCCCGTCCGGGACGTCCTGATGGAACGCCGTGAGCATGCTGCCCACCCGGTTCACGCTGACCGGCACGCCCGCCACCTGCGCCGCCGCCTTCAGGCCCGAGGCCAGCTGCGCCGTGTAGGCGTCCAGCCGCGCGTACAGGCCCGGGTCGTTCTCCAGGGCCGTCAGGGTCGCCAGGCCCGCCGCCATCGCCAGCGGGTTCCCGCTGAGCGTGCCCGCCTGATACACCGGCCCCTGCGGCGACACGAAGTCCATCACGTCGGCCCGGCCGCCATACGCGCCGACCGGCAGGCCCCCGCCGATGATCTTGCCCCAGCAGATCAGGTCCGGTTGCAGGCCCAGCAGCCCGGTCGCGCCGTTCAGGGACAGGCGGAACCCGGTCATGACCTCATCGGCGATCAGCAGTGCGCCGTGATCCTTGACGCGGTGCAGCGCCGCCAGGAATTCCGGCGTGGGCACCAGCACCCCGGCGTTCCCCACGACCGGCTCGAAGATCACGGCCGCCAGCTCGTGCCCCCGCTCGGCCATCAGGGCCTCGAGCGCCTGCGGGTCGTTGTACTCGCTGACCAGCGTCAGGCGCGCGTACTCCTCGGGCACGCCCGCGCTGCTGGGGGCCGCCGCGCCCAGGTGCCCCTCGTTCGTCATCAGGCCGCTCCCGGCCTCGACCAGCAGGCCGTCCGCGTGCCCGTGGTAGTTCCCCCGGAATTTCAGGATGAACTTGCGGCCCGTCACGCCGCGCGCCAGCCGCAGCGCACTCATGGTCGCCTCGGTGCCGCTGCTGACGAAACGCACGCGGTCCACGCCGGTCAGGCGCGTGACCTGCTCGGCCAGCAGCACCTCGCGTTCGCCGGGCGCGCCGAAACTCGTGCCGAACTGCAGGGCGTCCGCGACCGCCTCGCGCACGGCGGGCAGGTTGTGCCCCAGGATCATCGGCCCCCACGACCCGATGTAATCCAGGTAACGGGTGCCGTCCGCGTCCGTCAGGTACGCGCCCTGCGCGCTGGCAATGAAACGCGGCGTGCCGCCCACGCTGCGGAAGGCCCGCACCGGGCTGTTCACTCCGCCGGGCGTGACGGCGCGCGCCCGCGCGAACAGCGCCTCGGACTGCGCGGTCGGCGCGGGCAGGACGGCAGAATCAAGCTCAGTCTTCATGACGCTCACCTTATCGGAGGCCCATGAGGCAAGTGCGGCAGCGGGCACACACAACGCCCCGTCACGCCATTCCGGACCATGAACTTCAACAAATCATGAAGACCGGCGGCGGCAGGGAGAAGGAGGCCAGGGAGCGCAACAGCAGGCGGCAGGAAGCGAACGCGCCCCCCGCCGCCTGCCACTGGCCGGACTACAGGCCCAGCAGGCCCAGCGCGGCCGTGTCCGTCAGTTCCTTCTGGAAGGGGTTCACCAGCGCCTTCTCCTGCGCCGTGCCGGTCTGCACGTCGCGGTTCAGGTCCGGCAGTTGCCCGCTCTGAAGCGACTGCGCCGCCTGAGCGAAATCGATGTTCGGCACGCCCAGCGCGCGGTTCACGCCCGAACGCACCTGCGCGTAGCGTTCCGGGGTCATCCCCTCGGCCGTCAGCGCCGCCGCCTGCGCCTGCCGGGCCGCGCCCACGCTGCTGCCCGCCTCGCGCAGGACCGTCATCACCTGCAACAGGTTCGGGTTCTGGCCATTCTGAATGTCGGTCCAGACCTGCTGCACGCCCGTGAACGAACTGCCCATCGCGGCGCTCACCTTCCGGCGCACCCGCACGAACTGCTGCACCTCCGCGCGCGTCAGGGGCGCGGCCTGCGCGGCGGTTCCGGTGTCCGTGCCGTCCGGCGACCCGGTCTGCGGGGTCGTCTGCTGGCCCTGCTGCTGACCTTGCTGCTGGCTCTGCGAGGTCGCGCCGGGCGTCTGCCAGTTCGCCAGGAACGACCGCGCCGGTTGAATCACCACGAACCACGCCAGCGCGCCCAGCAGCGCCAGCACCAGCAGCCCCCCGCCGCAGCCCAGGCAGCCGCACCCCGGCCCGCGCCGCGCCCTCACGCGCGCCCCCGCACGTTCCCGCGTTCCCTGACTGCCCGCTCACCTGCGCCGCTCTGTCTCATGCGTTCAGGTACGCACCTGTCCCCCGGATGGTTCCAGCCCGCCACCCCGCACGCGGGCAACCCCGCGCGGGCAGGCGCTATCATCACGGACGAACTCATACAACCCAGCCCACCTCGCCCCCCGCTCCCCCCCGGAGGTTTCTCATGATGCGTTCCCTGAACGCCAGTCTGCTCGCGGCCCTTGCCCTCGCCGCGTGCTCCCGCACGCCCGTCCCCGCCGAAACCCGCGCGCAGGACACCCGCACCTTTACGGCCATCACGCCCACCCTGACCGCCACGCCCGGCGCGGACCTGTACCAGGGCACCATGGACGGCATTCGCGGCAAGGCCGCCTACGCCATTGAGGTGCCCGCCAACTGGAACAAGCAGCTCATCATGTACACCCACGGGTACGCCGGAGACGGCCCGGACCTGCGCGTGCAGACCCCCGCCCTGCGCGCCTACTGGCTGAGCCTCGGGTACGCCTGGGCCGCCAGCTCCTACTCCTCGAACTACTACGACGTGCAGGCCGGCGTGGAAGACACCAACGCCCTGGCCAACAGCTTCAGCACCCTGACCGGCGGCAAGTACGCGCAACCCAGCAAGAACATCATCATGGGCTTCAGCATGGGCGGCCACGTCGCCGCCGCCGCCGTCGAGAAGGAAACCGCGCAGACCGCGAAAAACAGAACCAAGTACGTCGCCGCGATGCCCGCCTGCGGCGTCATGGACGAGGAGTACGAATTCCAGTGGCTGGGCGACTACACCCTGGTCGCCGCGCAACTCGCGGGCCTGGGACCCAAGGCCTTCCCGCAGGGTACCGACACGTACAAGGCCCTGCTGCCCGACATCCTGAACGCCAACTTCAGCTCGTACAGCGGCGCACTCTGGCAGGAGAACGCCACGCAGGGCGCCAAACTCCGCGAGATCGCCCGCAACCTCACGGGCGGCGACCGGCCCGTCTTCAACCTCGGCTTCCGCGTGGCGGCCCTCCAGGGCGCCGTGTTCAGCACCGGCGGCTCGGACGGCACCGTGACCGGCATCCTGCCCCGCAACATCTACGGGAACGCCACCACCACCTACCGCTGGACGACCGGCGCCACCCCCACCCCCGCCGAGATGGCCTTCAACGCCAGCATCCTGCGCGTCACACCCGCCAAGGACCCCAACCCCGCCCTGCCGGACCGCGTCCGCTACCTGCCGCGCGTGAACGGCGAGGTCAGCGTGCCCGTCCTGACCCTGCACACCACCGGCGACTTCTACGTGCCCTTCCGGCACCAGCAGTTGTACCGCGCCGCCATGACCGCCGCCGGGAACGGTGACCGTCTCGTGCAGCGCGCCGTCCGCGCCCCCGGACACTGCGACTTCACGGCCGCAGAACTCGTCGAGGGCTTTAACGACCTTGTGAAATGGGAAGCGACCGGCGTGAAACCCGCCGGGGACGACGTCACCACCCCCGCCGTTGCCGACCCCAACTACGGCTGCACATTCACCCGCGGCACCCGCCCCGGCGTGGACGCCTGCCCCGCCAACTGATACGGACTCCGATTGAATGGGCTGCAAGGACCATTCAATCCGAGCGGATGCGAGGAGGAGCTGGGCGGGTTCCGGACGTGGAGTTAACAGATCGGTGGTGTTCCGATCTGTTAACGAAATAAACGGAATCCGTATGAGGGAAGTGGGGGTGTAGGCCGTAGAGAGCAGGAAGGGAGGGGGCATTCCGGTTCGGGGTGCCCCCCCTCCTGCGTTTTATACGGACTCTGGCAGGGAGGGCAGCAGCGTCAGCAGCGCGCGGCCCCCCAGCAGCGACGCGGTCACGGTGCCGCCCGGCGCCTCGTTGCTGACCGTCCATCCGCTCCCCAGCGGAATATCCGCGTTGTCCAGCGGCCAGCGCACCCCGCCCAGGCTCAGGCCCCGCAGGTCCGAGATGGCCAGCACGCTCAGGGTCGCGCCCGGCGGCACCTCCAGAGAGAGGGGAGAGGCAGGTGTGAGGGGCCAGCCCCACTCGTCCCCGCTGGTCAGGGTCACGCGCAACGCCTCGCGTTCCGTCAGGCGCAGGGCCAGCAGCGCCAGCGCCAGCGTGTGATCGAAGCGGCCCCCGAACGCGCCCAGCAGCACCAGTTCCGTCGCGCCCCGCGCGCGCGCCACCCGGATCGCCAGTTCCGCGTCCGTCTCATCCTTCGCTGCCGGGTGCACCTCACGCGGCGCGTCCACGAACACGCCCGCTGACGAGTCGAAATCACCCACCCACACGTCCACCCGCACGCCAACGCCCCACATGCCCAGCAGCGCCGCGTGCCGCGCCCCACCATCCGCCGCGACCACGATATCCGGACGGGGCAGCGCCGCCAGCAACGGTGAATCCACCAGCCGCCCCCCCACCAGCACCCACGCGATCACGCCCGGTCCTCCGGCAGGCGCCGCACACCCGATTCATCCACGCTCAGGCGCAGCGTGCTCCCGTCCAGCGCGGCCGCCTCCCGCGCACTCAGCGTCAGGGTCAGCGGCCCCCACCCGTGCGTGACCGTCACCTGCACGCCCCCCTCCACCGAATGGCGCGCCGTCACCGGCCACGCCTCGCCCACACCGGGCCGCAGCGCCCCCTCCGGCACGAAGCGCACCCAGCCCGGCCCGTCCGGCAGCAGGTTCGACTCTCCCAGAAACGCCGCCACCCACGCCGACGCAGGCCACGCGAACACCTCCTCCGCCCCCCCCACCTGCACCAGTTCCCCCGCCCGCATGACCGCCACCCGCCCCGCCAGGGACCGCGCCTCCCGCTGATCATGCGTGACCAGCAGCACCCCCGCCCCTACCCGCGCGAACAACGCCCGCAACCCCTCACGCAACTCCGCGCGCAGCCGCTCGTCCAGGTTCGACATCGGCTCATCCAGCAGCAGCAGCGGCGAACCCGTCGCCAGCGCCCGCGCCAGCGCCACCCGCTGCGCCTGCCCCCCCGACAGCTGCGCGACCCGCCGCGCCTCCAACCCCGGCAGGTCCACCAGCGCCAGCGCCTCCCGCGCCCGCGCCTCCGCCACCCCACGCCCCGCCCCCCGCACGCGCGGCCCGTACGCCACGTTCCCCAGCACACTCAGATGCGGGAACAACGCGTAATCCTGAAACACCAGCCCCACGTGCCGCGCCTCCGGCGGCAGGGCCGTCACGTCCCGGCCCGCCACCGCAACCGACCCCGCATCCGGCCGCTCCAGGCCTGCCACGACCCGCAGCACCGTGCTCTTGCCGCAGCCGCTCGGACCCAGCAGCGCCACCGTCTCACCCGCTGCCACGTCCAGAGACACACCCCGCACCGCCTGCACCCCACCGAACGATTTCTGAATGTCGCGCAGGGACAGGGCAGGGGAAGGATCAGGCATGACTGTCAGCTTTTCGGCGGCTCTCGAACTGCCACAGGGCGTTGTCGAGGCGGGCGGGCGTGGTCCCCATCTGAGTGGCGACCTCGCGTATGGCCTCCGTGATGCGGACCCGGTCGGCGTCGTGCCCCAGGCGGGGCTGCCAGTCACCGATGCGGGCGAACAGGCGAGTCAACAGGGAATCCACCTTGACGTGGTCCTCGCGGCCCATGAGCCACAGCAGGTAGTGCGCCAGCGTCGGCCCGATGCCCTTGACGTCCTGCACCAGTTTCACGAGGACCAGATGCTCGGCTGCGCAGCTCTTCAGCTTCTGGAAATCGGCCGTCGTCTGAATGCGGTGCCGGATGAAGAACGCCGCCACCTCGCGCGCCACCTCAACCTTCAGGCGACCTGAGAGTTGCTGCCGGTTGCGCAGAATGTCCTCGGCGTACCCCTGGACGCCCAGCGAGTCCACGTCGTTCACAAACGTCTGGAAGGTCAGTTCCGGCACGTCCGGCAGGCGGTCATCGAGCCGTTTCAGCAGGGGAAGCACCACGACCTCGAAGCGGGCCTGCGCGCTGAACACGCAGTTCACCACGGAATGCACCCCGCTGGGATGCAGGCTGAACTCCGGATCGACCACGATGCCCTGCTTCTGGACGAACGCGGACAGCTGCGCGGGCAGAGGATCGGTCATGCCGGATTCTCTCACGTGACCTCGCCCTCGCCGCCGTCCAGCAGCGTGAAGGCCAGGGTGGACAGCAGCAGCAGCGCGGTCGCCAGCGCGCAGGCTTCACCCAGGTTGCGTTCGCCGGGGCGGCCCAGCCGTTCGTACAGGCCGGTACTCAGGGTCGCCCATTCGGGACGGGAGAGGACCAGGGTCGCGCCGAACTCGCCCAGCACGGTCGCCAGGGCCAGCGCCCCGCCGCCCCGCAGGGCCGGGAACGCCAGCGGGAATGTGACCGAACGGAACGCCGCGCCGCGCGAGGCGCCCAGGGACCGCGCCGCCTCGTGCAGGCGGGGCGGAATGGCCCGCAGGGCCGGGAGGACCGAGCGCACCACCAGTGGCAGCGCCAGCAGCGTGTACGCCGCGATCAGCATGGGCAGCGTGGCGGCCAGCGCCGGGAACGCCAGCAGGTACCCGACCGCCAGACTGACCGGCGAGACCATCAGCGGCAGCAGCGAGATCAGGTCCAGCACCCGCGAACGCGCCCGCCACGCGCCCAGCGCGTACAGGCCGCCCAGCACGCCCGCGCCCAGCAGCGCCAGCAGCCCGAAGCGCACGGTGTTCCACGCCAGCAGCGGCGTGTCCGGGTCGGCCAGGATCGCCTGCCAGTAAGCAAGGGTCGGGCCGCCGGACCCCAGCAGACCCCGCACCACGACCGCCAGCAGCGGCGCGAAGCACACCACGACCACCAGCGCCCCCAGGCCCAGCAGCGCCGCCCGCGCCCCACCCCGTGCTCCCGGCAGTCCGCCCGCCGCCACGCCCACCCCGCCCGCCGATAAGCGCACGTACGCGGCCGTCGCCACCAGCGTCAACAGCAGTTGCCCCACGATCAGCGCACTCGCCTCCGAAAGGCGCAGTTGCAGGGCCGTCAGCGTGTAGATCTCCACCTCCAGCGTCCCGTACCGCTCGCCACCCAGCGCCAGCGGTAGGCCGAAACTCAACGCCGAGTACAGGAACACCAGCACCGCCCCCGCCAGCACGCCCGGCAACGCCAGCGGCAACGCCACCCCCAGCGCCGCCCGCCACGCCGAGGCACCCAGCGACCGCGCCGCGCCCACCGCGTTCACCGGCACCCGCGAGAACCCCGCATACCCCAGCCGCACCATCACCGGCAGGTTAAAAAACAGGTTTCCCAGCAGCAGCAGCGCCGGCGTGTCACTCAGGTCCACGCCCGTCAGCTGCGTCACCCACCCCTGCGGCCCCAGCAGCGCACTGATTCCCAGCACCGCCACCAGCGTCGGCGTCACGAACGGCAGCAGCAACAGCCGCAGGAACAACGCCTTCCCCCGCACCTCGAACCGCGACAGCAGGAACGCCAGCGGCACCCCCACCAGCAGCGCCGCCAGCGTCGTCACGCCCGCCTGCGCCAGCGTCCACCACAACCGACCCTGAAAGTACGGGTCCGCCCACACCGACAGGTTCACGCCGCCCTCCGACAGCGTCCGGGCCAGCGGCAGCACGAGGAACACGGCCACGAAGATCAGGCCGGGAACGGCCAGGAGCCAGCCTTGCAGGCGTGAAGGGGTCATGGGTGGGCGCCTGCGGCGGGTTGCCCCACCCCCCAGCCCCCATCCCCAGGGGGGACGGGGGAGCCTGCGTTGGCACTGGGCAGGTATTTCTCTGATTCGGCCGGTAGCAATTGGCGGTGATGGTTCCTGCTCAGACGCCATCCTCCGGTCACGCCGCGCGCGCCCCGCGCGCTGCGCGCCCATGAGCGAGTGCGCCTAGGCCAGCGAATCAAGATGAGCGAGGGGCCGCCCCCGAGTGATGAGGGCCAGTGGCGACGGGCTCGGTTGCTGTCTCGGTTGGTTGGCAGGGTGTCTGGGTGCATGTGGGCAGGTTCTACTTGTTCAGCTTCGGCAGAAGCATGTTTTCAGGCTCCCCTTGAGGGGAGCTGTCAGCGAAGCTGACTGAGGGGTCCTGCGAAGCAGAGGGGGTTATTTTTCCTGCCTCCCGCGTCCTCATCGTGCCCGGAGGACCTGTGTGATCCAGGCGTCCACGAGGCGTTGGGGGTTGGCGGCGACTTCGGTCTTGATGGGGGTGGGCTGGGGTTCCTGCGCGAAGGTGAACACGGGGTTCAGGGGTGTGCCTTTCACGGCGGGGTAGATCCACATGCGGGTGGGGATGTCGGTCTGGACGGGTGCGCTCAGCATGAAGTCCACGAATTTGCGGGCCAGGGTGGTCTGTTTGCTGCCTTTGAGGATGCCGACGCCTTCAAGTTGGGTGTAGGTGCTGCCGGGCAGGAAGAGGTTGGCGGTGGGGGCCTGCGTGGGGAGTTTGGTGGGGTTGAAGCCGTCGGCGTAGAAGACTTCGGCGGCGGGGCTGCTGGCGTAACTGAGGACGATGGGGTAGCGGCCGCCGTTGCGGGTGAAGTCCTTGTAGTAGGCGTCGCTCCAGCCGCGTGTGACTTTCATGCCTCCGGCGCGGGCGGCGCGCCACCAGTTCCAGGCGCCTGCTTCGCCGTAGTGGTTGACGGTGGCGAGCAGGAACGCGAGGCCGGGGCTGCTGGTGGCGGGGCTCTGCACGACGGTCAGTCGCGCGTAGGTGGGGGTTTTCAGGTCGTCGAGGCTTTTTGGCAGGGCGACCTTGTTCTTCTCGAACCATGCGCGGTCGTAGTTCAGGGCGACGAAGCCGTAGTCGACGGTGTTCAGCAGGCCGTCCTCGCTCAGGCGGTACGCGGCGGGCACTCGGCTTAGTGCGGGGCTTTTGTAGGGCTGGAGGAGGTCGGCCTGTCGGGCGCGGGGCAGCAGGCTGTTGTCCAGGCCGTACACCACGTCGGCAATCGGGGCGCGGCGGGTGAGGATCAGGCGGTTCAGGAGTTCCCCGGCGTCGCCGCCCTTGATGAAGCGCACCTTCGCCCGGTTCTGCGTCTCGAACGCGGCGATCAGCTTCCTGTCCACGTCGAAGGAGTCGTGCGTGATGACGGTCAGGGTGGCCTGGGCGCTGGCGGCGCTGGCAAGGGCAAGTGCGGCAAGTACGGTCAGTTTGGTCTGCATAAGAAAGTCCCCTCGCGTCACGAGGGGAAGCGGTGGGCAGTCGCCACACGTGGGGTGTGGGCTGCCGGTCACGCTCCCTCCGCCGGTATGACCCGGATCAGGTTCTTTGGGGTCAAGTCTCAGCCCGCCATTCCTGGCAGGCACCCCCGGTGACGCATCCGGCAGGATAGCGCAGGCCGCGTGGGGGGTGTCCTGCGTCACCTGTTGCGGTTGCGGGGCGCGGCGCGTGCCACGCTGGGTCATGCGGAATCTGCTGGTGTGGGTGGTCGTGCAGGATGAGCGGGGCCGGGTGCTGCTGGGCCGCCGGGACGGGTCGGCGTACGGGCACGGGTTGTGGGGCCTGCCGGGCGGTCAGGTGGAGCCGGGCGAGGGTCTGCCCGAGGCGGCGGCGCGTGAGGTCTGGGAGGAGGTGGGGCTGACCCTGGACCCGACCGGCCTGCGGGTGCTGGGCGTGCGGAGGTACGAGGTGGACGGCGCGCAGGGCACGGACTTCCTGTTCCGTGCGCCGGACTGGGTGGGCGTGCCGCAGCCGCTGCACAAGACCTCCGAGGTCGCGTGGTTCGCGCCGGGTGACCTGCCGGACGACGCGTTGCCGTGGCTGGCGCCGCTGCTGGACGCGCACCTGAACCGGGGTGTGTTCGTGACCGAGCAGCTGTCCGACGTGCGGCAGGCGCGGGGGATCGCGTGACGTTTCATCTGGTGGCCTGGGCGGTGCTGCTGGACGGTCAGGGGCGGGTGCTGCTGGGGCGGCGCAGCGGCGCGTCGTACGCGGACGGCCTGTGGGGGCTGCCGGGCGGGCATGTGGAGGCGGGAGAGACCCTGGCGGGCGCGGCGGCGCGTGAGGCGGCCGAGGAGGTGGGCGTGAGCCTGGACCCGGCGGCGCTGGCCTGCCTGGGCGTGGCCCGCTACGACCTGGACGGTTCACAGGGGCTGGACGTGTTCTTCGAGGCGCGCACCTGGGTGGGAACGCCGCGCCCGCTGGAGAAGACCTCGGAGGTGGGGTGGTTCGACCCCGGGGACCTGCCGGACGACGCGCTGCCCTGGCTGGGGCGTGCGCTGGCGTTGCATCTGCTGGGCGGTGTGCGGCTGGCCGAGCAGGTGGACGGCATGGCGCAGGTGCAGGCGCTGCGGGTGGCGAGTCCGGCCCGGTAGGGGCGTCCGGGCGGGATGGACACTCGCGCTTCTGTGACGAAGGGCGCGATTGTGCGTCCTTCCATCTGGAATACTTCCAGATGAAATGAGTGCTGCGACCTCCCCCTACCCCGACCCCGGCACCGGCCCGGGCGACCCCGGCGACGCCCTGTACCTGCTGGTGCGCACCACCCTGCGCTTCTCACGGCGCTTCAAGCACGCGCTGGACGAACCGCTGGAACGCGCCCTGGGCCTGAACACCAAGGAACTGCTGGTGCTGGCCAGCATCATGGACGGCTATGACACGCCCGGCGCGGTCGCTGCCCGCCAGAACCTGCCCGCCCCCACCGTGACCCGCATCGTGACCAAACTGGTCGGCGCGGGCCTCGTGCAGCGCGTCACGGACCCCGCCGACCTGCGCCTGCAACGCCTGCAACTCACCCCGCAGGGCGAGGCGACCCGCGCCCGCACCCGCGCCACCGGCCAGGACATCGTGCAGGCCCACTTCGGACACCTGCCCCCGGAAAAAGTCCAGGCCGCACTGAACGCCCTGAACGCCCTGGACGAAGCGCTGAACGCCTCACCCGCCCCCACCGGAGAACGCGCATGACCACACCCCCCACCCCCGCCACCCCGGCCACGCACAGCGGCCTGAACGAACGCGAGAAGATCCTGGCGTTCGTCGGCATCCTGACCGTCCTGTTCCTCTCCAGCCTGAACCTGACCGTCGTCGGCAGCGCCATGCCGCGCGTCATCAGCGACCTGGGCGGCTTCCACCTGTACGCCTGGGCGTTCACGGCGTACTCGCTGGCGACCACCATCACCATTCCCATCGTGGGCACCATCAGCGACCGCTACGGCCGCCGCCCCCTGATCCTGCTCGGCATCGCCGTGTTCGCGCTGGGCAGCGTCGGCCTGGGCTTCGTGCAGAACATGGAAGGCCTGATCATTCTGCGCGCCGTGCAGGGCATCGGCGGCGGCACCCTGATGGCCATGAGCTTCACCGCCATCGCCGACCTGTTCACGCCCATCGAACGCGGCCGCTACCAGGGCTACACCGGCGCCGTCTGGGGCGTCAGTTCCGTCGTGGGGCCGCTCGTCGGGGGCTTCCTGACCGACCACCTGGGCTGGCGCAGCGTGTTCTTCGTGAACCTGCCCTTCGCGCTGCTCGCCGCGTACTTCATCTGGCGCTTCTTCCGCCTGCCTGCCCCCAGCACGCACAGCCCCGCCGCGCACGCCCGCTTCGACACCCCCGGCGCGTTCCTGCTGGGCGCGTCCGTCACCACCCTCACGCTGGCGCTGTCATGGGGCGGCGGCACGTACGCCTGGACCAGCCCGGTCATCCTGAGTCTGCTGATCGGCACGCTCGTGCTGTTCACCGGGTACGCCCTGCACAGCGCCCGCCAGGAACGCCCCATCCTGAACCTGCGCCTCCTGAAAGACCGTGGAATTGCCGTCGCGTCCTTCGCGGGCTTCATGACCAGCGCCGGGATGTACGCCGCGATCCTGTACCTCCCGCTGTACATGCAGGGCGTGCGCGGCTCCAGCGCCAGCGGCAGCGGCCTCGCCCTGGCCCCGCTGATGTTCGGCATGATCCTCACCAGCACCCTGAGCGGGCAGATCGTCAGCCGCACCGGCCGCTACAAGAACCTGATCCTGCTCGGCGGCCTGATCGCCACCGGCGCGCTGCTGCTCGCCACCACCCTGAGCACCACCACCGCCATGCCGCTCGCCGTGGGCATCATGGTCCTGCTCGGCCTGGGCCTCGGCCCCGTGAACAGCCAGCTGACCCTGGCCGTGCAGAACGCCGCGCCGCGCGAGCAACTGGGCAGCGCCACCGGCGGCAACCAGTTCTTCCGGCAGATCGGCGGCACGCTGGCCGTCAGCCTGTTCGGCGCGCTCGTGAACGCCCACCTGAACGCCAACCTCGCCGCGCAGCTGCCCGCCCAGGCCCGCGACCTGCCCGCCCCCGTGCAGGAAGCCATCACCAACCCCAACCTCCTGACCAGCCCGCAGGCCACCGCGCAACTCGGCGCGGGCCTGGGCAAACTGGGCGACGGCAACCTGCTCCAGCCCATCCTGGACGCCCTGCGCGGCGTGATGGCCGGCGCCATCGATCAGGTGTTCCTGGTGTCCGCCGTGCTGGTCGGCCTCGCCTTCCTGGCCACCCTGATCCTCCCGGAACGTCCCCTGACCAGCCGCGCCGGACTGGCCCCCAGGGCCGAGGACCTGAAAACCAGCGCCACCGACTGAAACGGACTCGGATTGAATGGCTTATAAAGCCGCTGGGTCCGAGCGGACTCGTAGAGCTGCGCAGCAGAGCGAGTAGGAGTCGAAGCGGGTTCCGTTTGAAACACATTGGTGGCGTGTGGGCTGCGGGAACATCCTCCCCGCAGCCCACACGCCTTGCGGCAGTGGCCCCTTACGGCAGCGGCCAGGTGATCGTGCCGCTCTGGTCGGTGCGCCACGCGCGGGTGTTCGCGGCGGCCAGCCTGCCCAGCACGTCCGGGTGAGGGTGGCCGTAGGTGTTGCGGCCCACGCTGATCACGGCGTCGGCCGGGCGCGCCTGCGCCAGCAGGGCCTCGCCCGTGCTGTAGCGGCTGCCGTGATGCGCGACTTTCAGCAGGTTCAGCCGCCCCAGGTTCAGCGCCGCCTCGGCGTGGGCGGGCAGGTCACCCAGGAACGCGGCGTGCCAGTCGCCCACATCCAGGCGCACGGCCACGCTGTTGTTGTTGTCCTCGGTACTCCACGCGTTGCCGGGGGGCCACAGGACCGTCAGGGCTGCGCGGCCCGCCTGCACGTGGTCACCGCGCCGCACCTCGCGTACCGGCACGCCGCGCACCTGCGCCTCGTTCAGCACGGCCGTCAGGACCGGATCGTCCGTCTTGCGCTGCCCGATCCACACCTCCCCGACCGGCATGCCGCGCAGCACGCCGCTCACGCCCTCGATGTGGTCGGTGTCGGCGTGCGTGGCGATCACCACGTCCAGTTTCCGCACGCCCAGCGCCCGCAGCGCCGGGACGACCGTGCGCCCGCCCACGTCGTAGTCACTGCCGACCGAGCCGCCCGCGTCGATCAGGACCGTCAGACCCGGCAGCTGCAGCAGCGTGCAGTCGCCCTGACCCACATCCAGGAACACGATGTCCTGCGCGGGCCGAACCCAGCCGGGTAGCGCCGTCAGCAGCGTGCCCGCCAGCACCGTCCCCATGACCGCGCGGCCCGGCACGCGCCCCAGCAGCCACAACCAGCCCGCCCCGGCCGCCGTGACGAACGCCACGAACCCCGCCGGGCCGATCACGCCCCAGGTCAGGACCGGCGCCTGCCCGAACGTCTGCGCGACCAGCAGCAGCGCCGACGCCAGCGGCCCGTTGATCAGGTTCAGCGGCGCGGCCAGCGGCCCCAGCAGCCCCGCCAGGAAGCCCAGCGGCACCAGCGCCGCCATGATCACGCCCGCCACGAGGTTGGCGGGCAGGCCCACCAGCGGCACCTGCCCGAACGTGCCCGCAATGACTGGCAGGGTGCCCAGTTCCGCCAGCACGGTCGCCGCGACCGCCAGCCGCAGCGCGTACGGCCAGCGCGCCGGGAGCCGCCCGGCCAGCCGCGCCGAGCCGGTCAGGGCCAGCACCGCCAGGAACGACAGGACGAAGCCCAGGTCCAGCAGCCACAGCGGGAACAGCAGCAGGCACAGCAGCGCCGCCAGCGCGATCAGGCCCAGCGGGTCGGGACGCCCGCGCCCCACCGCCAGCGCGACCAGTGCCACGCCGCCCATGATCACCGCCCGCGTGATACTGGGCGAGGGCTGCACCAGCAGCAGCAGGTACGGCAGCAGCAGCGCCGCCGGCAGTCCGTAACGCCACGCGGGCGGCGCCCCGGCGCGGATCAGCAGCCACAGCAGCACGCCCGTGATCAGCGCGACGTTCTGCCCGGACAGCGCCATCAGGTGCGCCAGTCCCGCGCGGTTAAAGGCGTCCCGCACCGCGTACCCCTCGGCGAACTCCTCGCGGCTGATGTCGCCCCGGTCGCCCAGTTCGATCGCCTGCATCAGCGCCGCGCGCCGGTCGTCCAGTCCGGCGCTCAGGCCGCGCCGGAACCAGCCGCGCAGCCCCCGCCCCGGCGTGTGCGTCTGCACGCGCGCCGCGACCAGCACCGCGCCCGGCGTGGGCAGCAGCAGCCCTCCCTGCGCGCGCAGCCACGCCGCCTGATCGAACCCGCCGGGCGTGCGCCGTCCCTCCGGCGCGACCAGCCGACCCGACACGGTCAGTTGCCCCGCGCCCTGCGTGGGTTTCGGCGCGACCGCCACCCGCGCGCGCGGCTCGGCCAGCGTCAGGAACTGCCCGTCCCACTCGCCCCGCAGGGTCACCTGCGCGCCCAGCCACGGCGTCATGGGGTCCGGGCGGGCCAGCACGGTGCGCGCCGACAGGAACCCCGCCCCCACGCCCGCCACGGCCAGCCCCAGCAGCAGGCCCCGCCGGGGGTCGCGCCACGCCAGCGCCCCCAGCAGCGCGGCCAACCCCGCCAGGGACAGCGCGCCGTTCCCGCCGAAGCCCAGCGTGACTCCCAGCGCCAGCAGGATGCCGGCAATCACGCCCAGCACCGCCGGAACCGACCACGCCGTGCGGGCCGCCGCTCCGACCGGCACGGCAGCGGTCGCTGGACCCGGCGCCGTGCGGGGCGGCGTTGATCCCACCCCCGGCGCGTGCCGTCCGCTCATACGGACTCCGATTGAATGGGCTGCAAAGACCATTCAATCCGAGCGGATGCGAGTGGGAGAGAAACGGGTTCCGGACGTGGAGCTGGCAATCCGGTGAAGTTCCGGATTGTCAGCGAAACAAACGGAATCCGTTTCAGAACGACACCAGCGGCGTCAGGGTCTTCAGGGTGGACGGCCCGACGCCCTTCACGCGGTCCAGGTCGGCCAGCGAGCGGTACGGACGGCCCGCGATCAGCTTCGCCGCCAGTGACGGCCCCACCTTCGGCAGCGCCTCCAGTTGCTCGGGCGTGGCCGTGTTCAGGTTCACCCGCCCCGAGATGAGCGGCTGCACGCTGGCCGTCGCCGGGTAACTGGGCGGCTCCCGGGTGGCCCCGGCGGTGGGGGGCGCGGCAGGTGGCGGGAGGTTCACGCGCGTCACGGCCGGCACCTGCGGGCGCGGCAGCAGCGCCGGGCCCAGGCTCAGGGCCGCGCACAGCAGCGTGCCGGCGGTCAGCAGGGCCGTCCAGCCCCGGTCAGTGCTGATCATGCGGTCAGCTTACCGGGGCTGCCCGCCGCTGTCGCGCGCAGGTGTGTGCCGGACAGGGCCGCTGCCACCCCGGACCACCTCTTGGACGGTGCTGGCCTTCCGTGATACACTCCCGGAGTTTGCCCTCCGTAGGGGGGCGCTATCGTGTGAGGCAGGGCCGGCCCCCAGGGCGCAGGGCCACCACGCGAGCAAGGAGAGCATCATGAAGCGTACCTACCAACCCAACGTCCGCAAGCGCGCCAAGACCCACGGCTTCCGCGCCCGCATGAAGACCAAGTCCGGCCGTAACATCCTCGCGCGTCGCCGTGCGAAGGGCCGCCAGCAGCTCACCGTCTCCGACGAGTAAGCCCCTGCCTTCAGGAGCGACCCCTATCGCCCGTGCAGTTCAGTCCAGCGCCACGCAGGAACGGCCCCGCCGTCCGGTGGCGCTGGATTCGTTGCGTGGCGACCGGGAATTCCGTAAGGTCCGCAGTCACGGCGTGCCCGTCCGCGACCCGCTGTTCACGCTGCGCGTCACCGAGTACCGCCCCCGGCACGGCGAGACGTGGCGGCCCCGCGCGATCATCGGTCTGGTGGTCAGCAAGAAGACCCTGAAACGCGCCGTGGACCGCAACCGCGCCCGCCGCCGCATGCGCGAGGCGCTGCGCACCCTGCCCGGCGGTCTGCCCCCCTGCCGCGCGATCCTGCTGCCCAACCCGGCCGTGCTGACCGTGCCGTTCGAGCAGTTGCAGGCCGCCCTGGTCCGCGCGCTCTCCCGCGCGCCGGGACGCGTGAAACGCGGCGGGCCGGGCGGCAACCAGACCAGAGCCAACCAGGGGCAGGGCAAGCAGGATCAGAACAGGCAGGATCAGGGCCGGCAGAGTCAGGCCAGCCCGGAGCCGGGCACCCCGGCGCAGGATCAGACCGGCGGGAACGTCCGCCTGGCACGGAACGTACCTGCTTCCGTGCCCGCCCCTGCCCCCACCGCAACCGACGCGCCCCCGGACGGCCCGGCGTGAACGACCCCGCCCAGCGCCCCACCGGGGGACTCGCGGCCCGTGGTCTGCTGCGCGCCGTCCGGTACTATCAGTCGGCGCTGTCCCCACGCAAACCCGCGCCCACCTGCCGCTTCACGCCCACCTGCTCGGAGTACGCCGCGCAGGCCATCGAACGGCACGGCGCCGTGCGGGGCGCGTGGCTGGCCTCCTGGCGCGTGCTGCGCTGCAACCCACTGGTGCCGGGCGGGTTCGACCCGGTCCCCGAGCACTTCCCCAAAAGGCGACCCAACACCCCATGAAAACAAGACACCTGCTTCCCCTCGTGGCCGTCGGCGGCGCCCTGCTGCTCAGCAGTTGCGGCCAGACCGGCCCCCTCCCCACCTTCGGCAAGGCCATCACGCCCGAATGGATCACCGCCGACTTCGACGGCCGCCCCGGTGACGAGTTCATCGCGACCAGCAACCTGCAGGACGTGGTGTTCAACGCGCGCGGCGAGATCATCGGCTGGTACGTCAAGAGCTACGCCGGCACGCCGTACATCAAGCAGCGCGCCGACGGCACCTTCGACTTCAGCGCCCTGAAAGACCAGAAAGGCATCGTGAACATGGTCGGGGACCGCAAGGCGCTGGCCGTGCAGGCCGACAGCGCACTCGACCCGGCCGCCGACGCCCAGATCACCGCGCCCACCGGCCTCACCACCGACATGGACGCCAACCGCCAGGACGCCGTGTTCCGCTACACGCAGGGCGGCGTGACCGTCACCAAGACCGTCACCCTGCACCCCCGCAACTTCAAGATCGACCTGAAGACCGAGGTCACGGGCGGCCCCGAACGCGTGAACGTCCTGTTCCCCGGCCTCGGCAAGGCCGACAACCCCCGCGTGCAGGGCCTCGCGCAGGGTGCGCCGCAACCGGCCGCCGTGCAGGGCGCCGGCCCCCTGGTCGTCGAGAACATCCGCTACGCCGCGCTGCAGGAAAACCCCAGTCAGATCGCGCACGCCCTGATCATCCAGCCGCAGACGACCGCCAGCACCAACGCGGCCGCGCCCGGCAACGAACCCGCCGCGCCCGTGAACGCCACCCTGACCGGCGGCGCGCAGGGCCTGATCAGCGCGTCGGTGCCCGCCAGCAGCAACCTGGAAATCTACGGCGGCAAGAACGAACTGATCCACCTGTACCAGAGCGGCTACACCACCCTGCCCGGCCTGTTCCAGCCGAACTTCTTCGGTCAGATCAGCCTGTACATCGTGAAACTCATGGAAGCCCTGTACAAGGTCATCGGGAACTGGGGACTGGTCCTGATGGTCCTGACCGTGCTGCTGCGCGCCGTCATGTGGCCCCTGATGCAGGCCCAGGGCCGTACCACCGCCCGCATGCAGGTCATGCAGCCCAAGATCAAGGAAATCCAGGACAAGTACAAAGACCGCAAGGACGCCGACTCGCAGCGCGCCATGCAGACCGAGATGGCGCAACTGTACCGGGATTACAACTTCAACCCGGCCGGATGCTTCTCCACGTTCATTCCGTTCCCGGTGCTGATCGCCCTGTGGTCCACCATCCGCAACTTCGAGTTCGACAGCGGCTTCCTGTGGCTCCCGGACCTCGCCATTCCCGACCCGCTGTACCTGCTGGCCGTCGTGTACCTGATCGTGAACATCGCGCAGTTGTACGTCATGACCCGCAAGAACCCGGACATGTTCCGCCAGCAGGCGTTCATCTACCTGATCTTCCTGTACTTCGCGCTGACCTTCCCGGCCGGGGTGACCATCTACATCATCCTGTCCACCCTGATCGGCATCGGGCAGCAGATCCTGATCAACAAGCAGGTCGAGAAGGAAACCGCCACCGTCGGCCAGAAAGTCGAGAAGGCCCCCACCCGCCCCGCAGGCAAGAGCAAACCCAGCAAGACCATCGACGCGCCCAAGAAATAAGCGCGCGCCACACAAGGCAGGCCCCGACGATTGAACGTCGGGGCCTGCCTTGTGTGGGGTTACAGCGCCGTGAGACCCTGCCTCGCCTCCGCGTAGCCGGGGCGCAGGCGCAGCGCCTCGCGGTACGCGGCCTGAGCTTCGGCGGTGCGGCCCAGGCCGGTCAGGGCGCGGGCGCGCCAGTAGTGCGCTTCCTCGTGCGTGGGCACCGAGCGCAGCACCGCGCCCGTCAGGGTCAGCACCCGCGCGTACTGCCCGGTGCGGGTGTATGCCTCCAGCGGCCCGAACGAGTACCACAGCGCGCGCCACGGCAGGCCGCCCTGCACCCACGCGGGCCGGGTCGGGTCCAGGGTGCGGTCGGGCGCGGCGGCGAACGCCCGGTCGAAGGTGCGCGCGGCGGCGCGGGCGTCCCCGGCCTCCAGTTGCGCCTGCCCGAGGGTCAGGAAGCCCACGGCGTCGTTGCGCCGTTCCGCCTCGCGTTCGGCGCCCCGCAGCGCCCTCGCCTGCTCCTGCGCGCGGTCGGCCCGCCAGCCCAGCACGCCCGCCAGGGCCGCCCGTTTCGACGGTGGCGTGACGATCAGGAAGGTGCGCCCGAACGACCGCCACAGCTCGTCGAACTTCGCGTAGTCCATCCGCAGCGGCCCCAGGTACGAGTCCAGCGCGCTGAACTGCCCGGCCCGGTCGTCGTACCCGGTCAGCAGGCGGTAGTGCCCCATGCCGCCCGAGTCCGGCGTGACGAACCACGTTTCCACGATCACCGGGATGCCCGACGCGAGCAGTGAACGCAGCAGCGTCCGGTCCCCGCCGCGTGCGAGGTGCACGTCCATGCCCTGCGCCCGCGCGAACGCCGCGAGTTCCTCCGGTGAGACGTTCACGTCCCCCTTGGACGGCTTGAGGGTCGGGGCGATGTCGTACTGGTTCAGCGCGGAGCCCCAGCGGTTCAGGGCCATGCCGATCGTGACGGGACCGCAGTTATTGAGTCGCTGGTACTCGTGCCGGATGCCCGTCACGCTGGCCCGCGCAGGCAGCACCCGCGCAGGCGCGGCTGGAGGAGGCGCGGGCGTGACGTCCGGCGTGGGCGGCGGCACCTGAACCGGAGTGGGCGTGACGGGTTCGGGTTCAGGCGACGGTTCCACGGGTTCTGGTGCGGGCTCCGGGATGGGCTCCGGCTCGCCCGGTGCGGGAGTGACGGGCGCAGGTTCCGCAGCGGGCGGCAGCGCAGGCGCCGTGACCTGCCCAGGGGCGGCCGCCCACGCCTCCGCACCCGACTGGAAGCGCGCAACACCGAACGCGGCCGCCCCCACGAGCAGGGCCGCCGTCACCAGCAGGGCAGGGGAACGCATTCCCTCCATCGTCCCTGCCCTTCATGATCTGCCACTGAGGCGAGAAGGTTGCGCAGATCATGCGGATGGCAAGAGTGCGCCGCGACACCCGCAAGAAGCCCGCCCCTGCTGAAGCCCAAAAAGTAGAACGTTCTGACATGCACCAGGACACAGAGCCACGCAACCGTCGTGGCAGCCGAGCCCGTCGCCATTGGCCCTGACCGCTCGGGGGCGGCCCCTCGCTCATCTTGATTCGTTGGCGTAGGCGCACCCGCTCATAAGCGCGCAGCGCGCGGGGCGCAAGCGGCGACACCGGAGGCGTGCAGCCCCATCAGTGGCCGAACCCGCCAGTCACCCGCCCAGAAAGTCAGCGAAATACCTGCCCAGTGCAACGTAAGCTCCCCCGTCCCCCCTGGGGATGGGGGCTGGGGGGTGGGGCAGCCCGCCGCAGGCGCCCCCCTTCCAGATTCAGTAGTTCATAACCTGCCGGATCGCCTTCGCCACCCGCACGGGGTTGGGTCGGTACACGTCCTCGACGGCGGTGAATGGTGGGTACGGCGCGTCGTAGCCGGTGACGCGCACGATGGGCGCGCGGAGGTGCTCGATGGCTTCTTCGGCGATGATGGCGGCGATCTCGCTGTGGAATCCGGCGGTGCGGGGCGCTTCGGTGACCACTACCACGCGGCCCGTTTTCGTCACGCTGCTCAGGATGGTGTCGGTGTCCATGGGGACGAGGGTGCGCAGGTCGATGACTTCGACGCCGATCCCGGCAGCGTGGGCGGCGGCGGCGGCTTTCTGGGCGACTTCGACCATGCCGCCGTAGCAGATGACGGTGACGTCGTCGCCGTGGGTGACGAGGCGGGCCTTGCCGAGCGGGATGCGCACGTCGCCGAGGGGCACGTCTTCTTTGGTGGAGCGGTACAGTTTGATCGGTTCGAAGAAGAAGACGGGGTCGGGGTCGTTGATGGCGCTGAGCAGCAGGCTTTTGGCGTCGGCGGGGGTGCTGGGGATGACGACTTTGACGCCGGGGGTGTGGGCGAGGATCGCTTCGGGGCTGTCGGCGTGTTGTTCGGGGGTGTGGACGCCGCCGCCGTAGGGGGCGCGGATGACCATGGGGAGGTGGTAGCGGCTGCGGGTGCGGTGGCGGTAGCGGCCCAGGTGGGAGAGGATCTGGTCGAGGGCGGGGTAGAGGAAGCCTGCGAACTGGATTTCCGCGACGGGTTTCAGGCCTGCGAGGCCCATGCCGATGCCCATGCCGACGATGGCGGCCTCGGCGAGGGGGGTGTCGAACACGCGCCCTTCGCCGTGTTTGGCCTGGAGGCCGTCGGTGGCGCGGAACACGCCGCCCATGACGCCGACGTCCTCGCCGAAGATGTGGACGGTGTCGTCGGCGGCCAGGGCGATGTCGAGGGCGTCGTTGATGGCGGCGACCATGGTCATGTTCTTGTGGGTTGTGGGTTGTGGGACGTGGGTTGTAGGGGCGGTCATGCCTGCTCCTTCTTGTCCTGCGCGTGCTCGGCGAGGATTTCCGCGCGCTGCTTTTTCAGCTGGGGGGTGGGTTCCGCGAAGACGTGGTCGAGGATCTCGGCGGGGGTGGGTTCGGGGTAGCTGTCGGCTTCGGCCAGGGCGGCCTCGAACTCGGCGGCGATCTCGGCGAGCAGGTCGGCCTCGCTGTCTTCGGTCATCAGGCCCGCGTTCAGGAGGTGGGTGCGCAGGCGCGTGACGGGGTCCTTGGCGTCCCAGCCGGCGGTGTCGGCCTCGCTGCGGTAGCGGCTGGGGTCGTCGGCGACGGTGTGCGGCTTGACGCGGTACGTGACCGTCTCGATCAGGGTGGGGCCGCCGCCGTCCCGGGCGCGGTTCACGGCTTCACGGGTGACGTGGTAGGTCGCCAGCGCGTCGTTGCCGTCCACGCGCACGCCGGGGATGCCGTACCCGTCGGCGCGGCGGCTCAGGTCCGTGGCGCGCGTCTGCGCGCGGGTGGGGACGCTGATCGCCCAGCCGTTGTTCTGGAGGATGAACACGCACGGGGCGTTCAGGGCCCCGGCGAAGTTCAGCGCCTCGTGGAAGTCACCCTCGCTGCTGCCGCCGTCCCCGATGAACGCCATGGCGACGTTGCGGGTGCCCTGTCGCCGCTCGGCGAGGGCCGCGCCGACCGCCTGCGGGTACTGCGTGGCGATCGGGATGTAGAACGGCAGCACCTTCAGGTCGGCGGGCATGTGCCACCCGTGCGGGCTCGTGCGCCAGTACGCGAGGGTGCGCGCGATGGGCAGGCCCAGCGTCAGGGCCGCGCCGGTGTCGCGGTACGTGGGGAACAGCCAGTCGTTCTTCGTCAGCGCGGCGGCGGTGCCGACCTGACTGGCCTCCATGCCGCCGAAGGGCGGGAAGACGCCCAGGCGGCCCTGGCGGTACAGCACCCAGCCGCGTTCGTCGAAGTGTCGGGCGCGGCGCATCTGCCGGTACAGTTCCAGGCGCGTTTCGGGGTCGGGCAGCAGGTCCTCGCGGACGACCGAGCCGTCCGGGGCGAGGCACTGCACCATGTTGGTGTCCTGCTGCGCGGCGTCGTACGCAGCCTGCGCCGCCGCGTAGCCGGGGGCGGTGTCCTGCGACTCTGCTGGGGCGTGGGGCTGACGGGCAGCCGGTTTGGCATCTGGGGTCATGAAGTCTCCTGTCTGGGGGCGGCGGTCGGGCACGGAATCTGAGGCGGCGGGTGCGGGCCGCGTCAGGGCGCGCGGCGCTGGTTCAGCAGCCGGTCACTGCGACGGGGCAGGCCGGAGGAGGGACAGGGCAGAACGTCGGGCATGGCAGGGCAGGGGAGGAAGCGGGCGCTTCCCGGCATGTTGAAGTGCCTCCCAGCGTATCAGCCGGGAGGCACCTTTCCAAACGGGCGTTCGTTCTGTTCTCGTGCGTGTGCGGCTGGGCCGGACACCTGTCCCCCAACTGAGCTGGACGCGGCGGGAGGAGAGCCGCTCTGGACTGCTCCTCCCGCCGCGCAGGGCCGTGGGTCTACCGTTCCGGCGTGCCCGGCGGCGTTCGACTCGGCGCCGTTTGATTCAGCGGCGTTCGACGGTGATCTCGGTGCGGTTGCCTTTACGCTTGACCTTCAGTTCGGCCTTGCCGCCACCGGCGCGGCGGAATTCGCTCTTGATCTCGTTGTTCTTCACGCTGGTCTGCACGAGCACGTAGCCCTCGCTGCGCAGTTTCGCGGCGTACGCGTCATGCTGGGCGCGCAGGTCCGAGCGGGTGTCGATGGTGACCCGCCACTCGCGCTGCGATCCCCAGGGGTTCGTCACGACCGGCGCGGGGGCCGGGGTGGGCGTCACGGGCCGGGGCACGCTGACCGCGCGGCCCGCCACGTTGTAGAAGGCGGTGGCGGTCACCCAGTTGTTCTGCGGCAGCGGCGTCACGACGATGCTCAGCGCCTGCGCCAGCCCCTGCTGACCCGTGACCTGCACGCTGGCGAAGCTGTTCTGACCGGACTTGAACGTGGCGATCTGATCGAGGTTCAGGGGCGTGCGGCTGGCCAGGGCCAGGACCTTGTTCACGCCGTACGGCGCGGCAATGTCGAAGCTGAAGGGGTCACCGGCGGCCGGGAAGACCTTCACGGCGTTCGCTTTCAGGAAGTTCGCGCCGCCCTGGTAGCGGTTGGGCAGGATCAGGTCCACCTGTCCCTGGGGGTCCACGTTGAACAGGTACACGTAGGCGTCCTGGTTGACGCTGGTGTACAGGCGGATCTTCTCGCCCGGTGCGTAGGCGGGGGTGCGGGTGCCGCTGCTGTCGCGGTCGGTCCAGACTTTCACGTTCAGGGTGGGCTGCACGGGGTTCACGATGATGCTCTGCGCGCTGATGGTCGGCGCGGCGTGCGCGGCGCTCAGGGCGGTCACGGAGGCCAGGACGGCGGTCAGGTTCACGAGGCTGAGGTTCACGAGGCTTTTCATGCCCCGAGTGTGCGTCCGGCGCGTGATGCCTGCCTGACCTGCCCGGTCACCATTCCCAATCCTCAGCTCAGCAGGCATTCATGTCTGGATCGGCGGTCAGCCGGGCTGAACTGCTGCGCGGCGTCCTGCACGGCGCCTGTGCAGAACAGCGCACGGGAGCGGTTCCATGAACATTAATTTTGTTCATGCAATCATTGAGATTACTTCATGTGCCCGCTAGACTGCCCGGCGTGTTCCCCCGCAACCCACACCAAGACCGCCGCAGCAGCTGGCCGCGCCTGACGCTGGCCGCCCTGATCAGCGCCGTGCTGGTCGGCGCGCAGGCCACACCCGCCCCGCTGCAGTTCAAACCGCGCCCCCCCGCGTTCGAGTACGTGCGCGCCGCGCAACCCACCCCCCGCGCCCGCCCCGGTGAGCGCGTCGCCCTGACCATCAACGCCGGGCAGACCGACCTGAAACTCACGCTGGCGCAACTGCGCGCCATGCCCGCCGTGCGCTACACCACCCCGCACCCGCAACTGAAAAAGACCATCACGTACGAGGGCGTTACGCTGCGCGACCTCGCCGCGCGCGGCGGCTTCGCCGGGAAGGACCTGCGCCTGTACGCCACCAACGGCTTTGCCAGCACCATCCGCGCCGACGATTACATGAACTGGCCGGTCATGCTGGCCTACCAGGCGGACGGCGCGCCCATCCCCGCCCTTCAGAAGGGACCGCTGACCGTCGTGCTGCCCGCCACCCCGGAACGCTTCCATACCGCCGAGTACTCCAGCGCGTGGGTGTGGTTCGTGGAACGCCTCGCCCCCGTGAAATGACCACCCGCACGCCCACCCCCCCCGACCCGCCACCGGTCGCCAGTCACCCCGCCAGTCAGGGGCCGCCCGGCGGGCCACGTGACCGCCGCGCCCTCTGGTCGCCGCGCCTGCTGACCCTGCTGCGCGAGGTCGCGCTGACCGCCCTGCCCGCCCTGCTGACGGCCGCGCTGCTGCTGCTGGGCACCCGCCCCGCCTACGACGCCCTGAAAAACACCGGGACCGGCTGGACTCCCTACGCGTACCAGGCACTGGCGCAGGACGTACTGCAGTACCAGGTGATCCGCCTGCAACCCGGCGTCAGCGCCGAGGAGATCGAGAGCTGGGCCGGGATCGCGCTGTCCAGTGCAGGCAACCGGGCGCAGTTCGGCCTGCTCGACGACGTGGAACGCATCGGCGAGCGGCGACTGTCGGTCGTGGAACGCAACCTCCTGCAGAACACCGACGCCTCGGTCGCCCGCGCCGCGCGCGAGGTGGTGGGCCTGAACGCCCAGGCCACCGAGTACGCCAAGAGCCTGGGCATCCGCTACCAGCAGGAACTGCAGCGGCTGCGCTTCGTCATGATCGGCAGCGCCCTGCTGCTCGGCACGCTCAGCGCCCTGCTGATCCTGCGCGTCCTGCTGATGTGGCGCGACGAGACCCGGCGCGCCCGCCGCCGCGAACAGCGGCAACTCGAAGCCCTGAACCTCGCCAGTCACGAGATGCGCCGCCCCCTCCAGACCCTGATGCTGGCCAGCGACCTGCTGCGCCACGCCGACGCCCCCGACCAGCGCCAGCGCCTGCTGGCCATGATCGAGGACAGCGCCACGCAGATCTCCAGCCGCGCCGACCTGACCCGCCTGAACGACCTGTACCTGGACGTGACCCTGAACGTGCAGCGCACCGACCTGAGCGCCCTGCTGCGGCGCTTCTCGTCCGGGCGGGTGCATGTCATCACGCCGCCCGGCCCGGTCATGTGGCCCGCCGACCCCAACCGCGCCCGCCAGATGATCGAGAACCTGACCGAGAACGCCCTGAAGTACACGCCGGGACTGGTCGAGGTGACCCTGACCACCACCCCGCACGGCCCGCAGGTGCAGGTCCGCGACTTCGGCCCCGGCCTGAGCGCCGAACTGCAGGCCCGCGTGTTCCTCCCGTACGAGCGCGGCCCCGACAGTCTGGTCGGCGGGCAGGGACTGGGCCTGCCGCTGGTGCGCCGGTACGCCCGCGCGCACGGCGGCGACGTGAGCATCAGTCACGCCCCGGACGGCGGCCTGATCATGACCATCACCTTCGGCGAACCCGAGGCGCACCTGTCAGCCCCCGCCCGGTCCGCCGCGCCGCGCCCCCGCCTGACCGGCGACTGATGAACCGGAGTTCCGCACAGCGCCCGCGCCCCGCCGCGCCCTACCCTGCACCCGTGACCACCCCCGCACGCCCACCACGCCCGCGCCGCCCCTGGGTCGCCCCGCTGCTGCTCCTGGCCCTGAGCGCACCTGCCAGCGCCCAGTCGCAGGGCGGCACCTTCCGCATCGGGTACAGCGGGGACTCGCAGCGGCGCGCGCCCTACACGGTCACGTTCACGGCCACCCACCCCGCCGGGTACACGGCGCAGTGGGCGTTCGGGGACGGCGGATCGGCGCGCGGCCCGCAGGTCACGCACACCTACTACCGCCCCGGCACGTACGCCCTGAGCGCCGCCCTGCTGGACGCCAGTGGCCGCGAGGTCGCGCGGGCCTCCGCGCAGATCCAGGTGCTCAGCGGCGGCCCGGAACGCACCGAACTGACCCTGCTGCTGACCCCCGGCAGCGTGCGCGTCAGCACCGCCGAAAGCGTGCTGTACACGCCCGGCACGCCCCGCGTGTTCCTCGACGGCCGCGAGATCGGCAGCGGCCCGGTGCCCGTCACGCCCGGCACGCACACGGCCGTCACGCAGGCCAGCAGCAGCACCGGGCAGACCGTGGACCGCCGCGTGACCTTCACCGTGCCCGCCCAGCCGTGGCAGACCAGCCTGCCCTTCGACAGCGAGGTGCTGCGCCTGACCAACCAGGCCCGCGCGCAGGGCTGGAACTGCGCGACCCTCCGCACCGGCGGCCCCGCCCTGCCACCCCTGAAACAGCACCCCACCCTGGACCTCGCCGCGCAGGCCCAGTCGGTCGCCATGGCCCTGTACGGGTACTTCGATCACACCAGCGCCCTGGACGGCAGCACCCCCGCCCGCCGCCTGAACGCCGCCGGGATGATCCCCACCAGTTCCGCCGAGAACATCGCCGCCGGGCAGGAAACACCCGCCGAGGTCGTGGACGGCTGGCTGCGCAGCCCCGGCCACTGCCGCAACATCATGGGCAACTTCACCCTGATCGGCCTGTCGTACGTGAACCGCCCCGGCAGCCCCTACGGTCGCTACTGGACGCAGGTGTTCGCGCGCCCCTGAACGGAGGGGGCCGTGCCAGCGAAACCAACGGAGTCGGTATCATACGGATTCCGTTTGTTTCGTTAACAGATCGGAACACCACCGATCTGTTAACTCCACGTCCGGAACCCGCTTCGACTCCTACTCGCTCCGCTCGGATTGAACGGCTTTATAAGCCATTCAATCGGAGTCGGTATCAGTTCACATCTGAAACGCCGGCCAGCAGTTCGGCCAGTTGCTCCTTGGCGCGGAACACGCGGCTCTTGGCGGTGCCGAGGGCCACGCCCTGCACCTGCGCGATCTCGTCGTAACTGAGGTCCTCTACAAAGCGCAGCACGACCGCCTCGCGGTACTCGGGCGGCAGGCGCAGCAGGGCGCGCTGCACGCGGTCCTGCGCGTCGGCGCTCTCGGCCGCCTGCACCGGGGAGCGTTTCTCGCTGGTGACCTCGAACCCCACGTCCTCACGCGCCTGCTCCAGCGAGAAGCGCTGCAACTGCTTGCGGCGGTGAGATTCGATCTGCGTGTTCCTGGCCACCTGATACAGCCACGGCAGCACCCGCTCGCCGGGCCGGAACGTGCGGATGCTGCGCCACGCGCGGTAGAACACCTCCTGCGTCAGGTCCAGCGCGTCCTCGCTGTTGCCTTCCAGGCGGTACAGGTAGCCGTACATGCGGCCCTCGTACTCCTGCACGAACTCGAACCACGCGGCTTCCTCGCCCGCCGTGAGCCGCGCCAGTAACTCCGGCGAGATCAGGTCGGCGGGAACGGGTTCAGGAGAGGCAGGCTCGGTCGGAAGGTCCACGGTGCTCCTACCATAGCGCCCGCAGGCCGCCCGCGCCGCCCAGGTCCGGGCCGCACCGGCGCGCGAACAGCGGAAAACTGCGCTACCATGCGCGAACTGACCGCCGCGCGGCCCCTGCGCCCGGCGCTTTCTGCCGATGACCACACCTGCCCCCGTTCCCACCCCCCCGCCCGCAGACCCGACCGGCAGTCCGCTGGGCGACGCCCTGCACGCGCTGCTGCCGGACCTGAGCGTGGGGGCCGTGCTGGGCTTCGCGACCGGCGTGGCGATCCGCTACGTGGGCCGCGTGGCGCTGATCGTGCTGGGCGTGCTGTTCATCACGCTGCAACTGCTGGCGTACTTCGAACTGATCAGCGTGAACTGGTTGCGCGTGCAGGCCATCACCGAGCCGTGGCTGCGGCAGGGCAGCGAGCAGGGCGGCGCGTGGCTGACCCGCCTCCTGACCGCGAACCTGCCGTTTGCCGGGGCGTTCACAGCCGGACTGCTGCTGGGCCTGCGAGTCCGGGTGTAGACAGTGAACGGTTGACAGTTGATAGACGCACCCCCTCTATCAACCGTCAACTTTCAACCATTGACTTCTTTACGCGCTGCCGCGGACGATCAGGCGCGGCTCGAAACGGCGCGCGCGGGGCGGTCCCTTGTAGCCGTTCAGGCGCGAGAGCAGCAGTTGCGCGGCCTCGTAGCCCATGCTCTCGACCGGCTGGTGCAGGGTGGTCAGCTCGCGCTCGGCGGCCCAGGGTTGATCGTCGAAGCCGATCACGCGGACGTCCTGCCCGATCTTCAGGCCGCGCAGGCGCACCTCGTCGAGCAGCGCTCCGGCGAGCATGTCGGCGGACGCGAACACCGTGCAGGGCAGCCCGGCGGCCTGCGCGTCGTCCAGCAGGGTCGCGGCGGTGTTGCGGGCCGTCAGGGAATCGAAACTGGACGTGAACTCGCGCTTCACGCTGCGTCCGGCGGTCTGCACGGCGCTCAGGAAGCCGCTGCGGCGGTCCTCGAACACGCGGGTGGTGAACAGGTGATCGAGTTCCGTCTCGACCCACACGGCGTACAGGTTGCCGGGCAGGCTCACGGCGTACTCTCCGGCGAGGCGGCCGCCGCTGACGTTATCCATGAACGAGGAATCCACGGCGTCCGAGAAGGCGTCGACCAGCACGGTGGGCTGCTGGGTGCGCAGGCGCCGCTCGTGGAACATCTGCGTGAGGTTGTACGTCGCCATGACCAGTCCGTCCGCCTGGTACGCCAGGGTGTGCGACCCCAGGTACCGTTCCAGCCGCGAGCGGTCCAGCAGCGGGAAGATCGCCACGTCGTACCGCGCTTCCTGGAACGCGCTTTCCAGTCCGTCGAGGAGGCGCACGTAGAATTCGGTGGTCAGGACCGGCAGCAGCACGCTGATGGTGTAGCTCTTGCCGCCGGCGATGCGGCGGGCGTGCGGGTTGGGCGTGTACTCGAGGTCGGCGATGGCCTTGAGGACGGTTTCGCGGGTGGCACCCTTCACGGCCACGTGATTGTTCAGCACGCGGGACACGGTGCCGACGCCGACCCCGGCCTGCCGGGCAACATCCTGAATGGTGGGTTTACGCATGGTCTCTGCCTCACCATACCCTGTTTTTGGAACGGGTTCCACAAACGGGTTTCACAGAGGCGACCGTGAACCGCGCCCCACGCCCGACCGGTCACGGCGGCGCGGCGTCCGGCGGACCGGGCCGGGAACACTGCCGGAACACTGCGGGGACAATGCGGCCCGCCGCGCGGCCTAGACTGCCCTCTGAACGCCGCCGGACCCGTCCACACAACCGGCCAGCCGGCAGGGAAGGGGCCGCCCCGGCGCCCCACCCACCGACCCCCGAGACACGACACCTGAAAGGAGCGTCATGACTTCAACCTCCAACCCGCGCCGGATGCGGACCGTGCTGATGGTCGCCCTGGGCGCGATGATCCTGCTGGGCGCCTACCTGTACCTGAATCCCGCCCCGGACCCACAGACCACCACCCAGACGAACACCACGCCGACCACGGCCGGGCAGCCCATGAGCAGCGACATGGACCACACCAGCATGCCCGACCACACCCCCGGCAGCGCGGCGGGCACGCAGGCCGCCGCCCCGGCTGGCAGCACGCTGCCGCTGACCGTCTGGGACGCCTACGCGGTCGCCGTGCCGCCCGGCATCCGCGACACCAGCGTGTTCGGCACGCTGGAGAACACGGGCGCGGAGCCGCTGATGATCACGGGCGCGGCCAGCAGCGACGCCACGAGCGGCATGCTGATGGTCACGCACACCGACGCGCAGGGCCTGACCGGCATGAGCATGACCGACACCCTGACCGTGCCCGCCGGGGGCCGCCTGACCCTCAGCGACACCGGCGACCACGTGATGCTGATGGGCCTGCGCGCCCCCGCCGACGACGGCGGCACCCTGAACCTGACCCTGACCGACTCGCAGGGCCGCCAGCTGACCCTGACCGTGCCCGTCCGCAAACCCTGAGGGTCCCCTCACCCACTGCCGGAGGTCACCTTGACCGCACCCACCCCACCTGAATCCACCCACCCGGAATCCGGCCCGGCCGCGCGCCCCTGGTACGTCTCGGCGCTGCTGGCCGTGGCCGCCGTGACGCTGCTGCTGCTGGCCGCCTGGGGGTACGCCCGCCTGCGCAGCCCCTACCCGTACTACGGGACCAGTTACCCCGCCGGGACGGCCGCCCAGCCCTTCAGCGGCACCGACCAGCGCGGCCAGCCGTTCACGTTCACGCCCGGCGCGGGCGCCGACGCCGGGCAGGTCACGGCCGTGTTCTTCGGGTTCACGCACTGCCCGAACATCTGCCCGCTGAGCCTGACGTACCTGAACAGGGTGCGCGCCGCCCTGACCCCCGAACAGCAGGCCCGCTTCCGGATCGTGCTGGTCAGCGTGGACCCCGACCGCGACACGCCGGAGCGCCTGAACGAGTACGTGTCGTTCTTCGGGAAAGGCAGCGCGGGCGTGCGCATTCCCGAACCGGCGCTGGCCGCCGTGGCCCGCGATTACGGCGTGGGATACCAGAAAGCCGACGTGAAAGGCCCCGACGACTACCAGATCAACCACACGACCGCCACGTACCTGATCGGCGCGGGCGGCCAGCTGATCCTGGTCTGGGACTACACCCAGCTGACCGACGTGCGGCGCGTGCAGACCGACCTGGAACACGTCCTGGAGGCCTCATGAGCGCCCCGGCCCCCCTGACCACTGCCGGGACCGCCGCCGTGAACACTGCCGGGAACCTGAACCCCACCCTGGCCGACCTGCTGGCCCCCACCCCGGACCCCTGGCTGCTGATTCCCACGCTGCTGGCCGCCGGCGTGTACCTGTGGCGGTTCAGCGCCTCACGCGGCACGCCCGCAGGCCGGGCGGGCTGGCCGGTCTGGCGGGCCGCGCTGTTCGCGCTGGGGACGGTGCTGCTGCTGATCACCACCCAGAGCCGCGCCGCCACCATGACCCAGAGCAGCATGGCGCTGTACATGGGCCGCCTGATGATCCTGGCGGAACTCGTGCCGCCCCTGCTGGTGCTGGGATTGCCGCGCAGCCTGCACCTGAACGCCCGCACCGGCCTGGGCCGCGCCCTGAACGTCCTGCTGGACCCCTGGGTGGCGCTGGCCGTCTGGACGGCCGTGATCGTCTTCTGGAACGTTCCCGCCGGATTCAACGCCAGCGTCGTCTCGAACACCGCCGGGGCGCTGCTGCCCGCCCTGTACCTGCTGAGCAGCCTGATGGTCTGGAGCGTCATCCTGCGCCCACTGCCCAGCGTGCAACCCTCCGGCATCGGCTCGCGCGGCTGGTTCGGGCTGCTCGCGGCGCTGCCCATGATGGCCGTCGCCAGCGTGTGGCTGTACTCCCCCCAGGTGCTGTACACGCCGTACGTGAGCGCCCTGTGCCTGTGGAACTACACGCCGCTGCAGAACCAGCAACTGAGCGGCTGGATCATGATGCTCGCCGGACTGCCCGCCCTGGCCCTGGCGTTCATTCAGCTGTTCGCGTGGCTGATCAAACTCTCCGAGGGACAGGGCATGCCGCCGCAACCTCCCACCCGGCCGCCCGCGCCGCCCACCCGACCCTGAATCCCCTCCACCCCGCCTGTCCGTCCGCCCTGCGGTAGCCTGCGCGCATGCATGACGCAGTGGTGATCGGCAGTGGGCTGGCAGGACTCACGGCGGCGCGGGTTCTGGAGCGCGCCGGGCAGCGGGTGCGGGTGCTGGAGGCCGCGCCGTTCGTGGGGGGCCGCGTGCACTCGCGCGCCGTGAACGGATTCACGCTGGACGCCGGGTATCAGGTGCTGTTCCCGGCGTACCCGGCCGTGCGGCGGCACCTGGACCTGGGCGCGCTGGACCTGGTGCCCGTGCCGTCGTCGGCGGTCGTGCGGCGCGGCGCGCGGACCGACACGCTCGGCAGTCCCCTGAGCGACCCGGCGGCGCTGCCCTCGACCCTGCTGAGCGGCGTGCTGAGCGTGCCCGACAAGGCGCGCGTGGCGGCGCTGGCCCTGAAGCTGCGCGCCCCGGCACCCCACACGCTGCTGCGCGGCGAGGACCAGTCCACCGAGGCGTTCCTGCGGGAGTTCGGGTTCAGTGAGGGCGCGCTGGACCGCTTCTTCCGGCCGTTCTTCGGGGGGATCTTCCTGCGGCGCGAACTGGACACCAGCGCACGCCTGTTCCGTTACTACTTCCGGATGCTGATGGACGGCGGCGCGGCCCTGCCCCGCGCGGGCATGGGCGAGGTGGCGGCGCAACTGGCGGGCGGGCTGGACGTGGTGACCGGCGTGCGCGCCACGCACCTGAAATCCCACGCGTCGCACGTGACCGTGACCACCAGCGCCGGGGAACTGGACGCGCGGCAGGTGATCGTCGCGACCGACCCGGACGGCGCCGCCGCCCTGACCGGCCAGCCCACCGGGCGCGGCAGCCTGGGCAGCACGTACCTGCACTACGCCGCGCCGCACGGCCTGGACCGCGAGACGCGGCTGCTGCTGAATGCCGAGGCGGGCTTCATCAACAACGCGCACTGGCTGTCGAACGTGATCCTGCAGCGCGCCCCGCAGGGCCAGTCGCTGCTGACCGTGACCGTCCTGGGCCTCCCGGACCTCGACGACGACGCCCTGGACGCCCGCGTGCGCGGCGAACTGGACCGCTGGTACGGCCCGCAGACCGCCACGCTGCGGACCCTGCTGGTCGAACGCATCCGCCACGCGCAGTACCCGCAGCCTGCCGGGTACGCCGCCACGCTCGCCGGTCACGCCACGCCCCTGAGCGGCGTGATCCTGGCGGGCGAGGCGACCTCCATGAGCGGCATCCAGGGCGCCATGGAAAGCGGTGAGAAGGCCGCCGCCATCGTCCTGAACGACCCGGCTGGCATGAGCCGCCCCAGGGGCGCATGACCGCCCGCCCCGCCCCGACCCGACCGGGTGCGCGACTGGATCATCTGGTCATCGCCGCCCGCACCCTGGAGGAAGGCCGCGCGTGGCTCGAAGGCCGCCTGCGCTGCCCACTGGAACCGGGC
Source organism: Deinococcus seoulensis (assembly GCF_014648115.1). NCBI lineage: Bacteria > Thermotogati > Deinococcota > Deinococci > Deinococcales > Deinococcaceae > Deinococcus > Deinococcus seoulensis. Next base: position 48,685 of record NZ_BMQM01000013.1, on the reverse strand, counting down.
GGGGAGCACGAGCTGTTCGGCACGCACAACGCCCTGCTGTCCCTCGGCCCCGACGCCTACTTGGAAGTGATCGCCGTGAACCCGCACGCACCCGCCCCAGGGCGCCCCCGCTGGTTCGGCCTGGACACCCCCGACATGCAGCGGCGCCTGTCGCACGGCCCGGCCCTGATCCACTGGGTGGCGGGCGTGCCGCACCTGCCGGCCGGGCCCGACGTGCTGGCCCTGTCACGCGGCGCGAACCGCTGGACCCTGACCGTCCCCGCCGACGGTCACCTGCCCGGCGGCGGCCCCCACCCGTCCCTGATCTGCTGGGAGACCCCGCCGCCCCCCACCCGCCTGCCCGACCGGGGCGTGCGCCTGGGCACCCTGCACCTGGGCACGCCCGACCCTGACGCGCTGCGGGCCGCGCTGGACACCCTGAACTTTATAGGCGAGGTCGAGGTTCAAAGGGGCCCGCAACCCGAACTGCGCGCGGTCCTGACCACCCCCGGCGGCCCGGTCGAACTGTGAGTTCTCAAGGGCCACTGCCACCCCCGGACGCCACCCACTACCGCCGCCCGGACGGTGTGCCACCGCGCCCCAGCGTGGGCGGGGTCATCCTGCGCCCCGTCGCGCTGGTCGTGGAACCCGGCCCCTACCCGCAACTGCCCAAGGGTGGTCTGGAAGGCAGCGAAACCCACCGGGACGCCCTGCAGCGCGAACTGCGCGAGGAGGCCGGACTGGAGGGCGTGCAGATCCTCCGCGAACTGGCGACCCTGGAACGCCTGAACTACGCCCGCACGAAGTGGCAGGTCACCCGCTACTACCTGGGGATCAGCACCCAGTCGGTAGTCCTGCCCCCGCTGGAGCCGGGCTACCGGCTGGAATGGCACCCCCTGCTGGGCGGGCAGGTGCCGGACCTGTTCTGGCCCGAGCAGACGCAGTTACTGCGGCAGGTGGCCCGCCAGCTTCAGCGGAACGGCACGCCGTTCTGACCTTCCGCCCGGCGGGGCCGCCGCCCGTGCAGCAGCGCCGCCGCCAGCAGGCCCGCCAGGAACCCGAACAGGTGCGCCTCCCACGACACGTACGGGTTGCCGGGCAGCACGCCCCACAGGATGCCCCCGTACAGCGCGAACGCCGCGACCGCCACGCCAATGGCGACCGGCGTGCGCTCCCACCAGCCCACGCCCAGCAGGTACGCCAGGAACCCGAACACCAGTTCGCTGGCGCCCAGGTGCACGCTGCCGCCCCGCCCGAACAGCCACACCAGCGCGCCCCCCACCAGCACGATGATCAGCGTGGCCGCCACGAAGCGCGCCACGCCGCGCACGGCGCCCATGAACGCCAGCACCGCCAGCGGCACCGTGTTCGCCATCAGGTGCCCGAACCCCGCGTGCAGGAACGGTGCGGTCAGGATGTTCCAGAACGACCCCCCGTCGCGCGGGAGGATGCCGTAGCGGTCCAGCGACCCGCCGAACAGCAGCTGATCGGCCACCTCCTGCCCCCAGATGCCCGCCACGAGCGCCGCCGTCAGGCCTGCCGCCGGTCCCAGCTGACCCACGCGGGAGGGAGGGCGCGCAGAGCGGAACCGGTCGGGTCGGGTCATGCGTCCAGTGTGCCGCATGTGGGCCGGGCGGGGCATCCACCGGAGGGTGCAGGCGGCAGGCTCACCCGGCTCCCTCCCGGCCTTCATGAGCTTCGCGGTCAGCCTCACGGACCGCGCGTTACCCTGACCGCATGACCAACCCGGAAGCAGGCGCCCACGCGGCAGGCACCCAGGCGGCAGGCAGCACCCCGCCCACAGAACCCTCGGGCACAGCGGACTGAGCGTCTCGGCAGTCGGACTGGGCTGCAACAACTTCGGCGGTCGCCTCGACCAGACCGCCACCACCGCCGTCGTGCGCCGCGCACTCGATGCGGGCATCACGCTGTTCGACACGGCCGACATCTACGGCAACCGGGGCGGCAGCGAGGAAATGCTGGGCCGCGCCCTCGGCCCGGAACGCCGGAACATCATCCTGGCCAGCAAGTTCGGCATGGACATGGGAGACGGCCAGCAGGGCGCGCGGCCCGACTACATCCGACAGGCGCTGGAGGCCAGCCTGCGCCGCCTCGGCACGGACTACCTGGACCTGTACCAGCTGCACCGCCCGGACCCGAATACGCCCATCGAGGACACCCTGGGCACCCTGAACGACCTCGTGCAGCAGGGGCTCGTGCGGGCTGTCGGCGTGAGCAACATGCCCGCCGCCGACGTGCGCGCCGCCGACGCCCTGGCCCAACAGCACGGCTGGGCACGCTTCACGTCCTGCCAGGACGAACACAGCCTGCTGGTCCGCGACATCGAAACCGACCTGATCCCCGCCGCCCGCGACCTGAACCTGGGCCTGCTCCCGTACTTCCCGCTCGCCAGCGGCCTCCTGACCGGCAAGTACCACGCCGGGCAACCCCTCCCGGACGGCGCACGCATCACGGGCAGCCAGGGCGCGCAGGACCGCTACCTGACCCCGCAGAACTGGACGGTCGTCGAGAACCTCCGGACCTTCGCGCAGGCCCAGGGTCACACGCTGCTGGAACTGGCGTTGGGCTGGCTGCTGTCCTTCCCCGAAACCAGCAGCGTCATCGCCGGGGCGACCCGACCCGAACAGATCGACGCGAACGTCGCTGCCGCCACCTGGACCCTGAGCGCCGACGAGCGGGCCGAGGTGGACCGCATCACGCGCGCGTAGGCAGTGGGGGGTGGGTGGGGGAGAGTTGAATCCCCGCCGACTGGACGCCAGCAGAAAAGCCGGGGCATGACGCTCCGGCTTTCCTGGGCCTGGGTCGAGTCGGGAAGCAACCCGCCCCCACTTCCCGCTTACGCCCGCTGCCTGGCTGTCAGCGCACCTTTCTGCTGGAGGTACTCGGCGATCTGCACGGCGTTCAGGGCCGCGCCTTTCAGGAGCTGGTCGCCCGCCACGAACAGGTCGATGCCGCCGTCGAACACCAGCGACTCGCGGATGCGGCCCACCTCCACGTCGTACTTGCCGCTGGCGGTCAGGGGCATGGGGTACAGCTTGCCTTCCGGGTTGTCGCGCACCTCGACCCCGGCAGCCCCGGCCAGCAGCTCACGCACGGCCTCAGGCGTGGCGGGGCGTTCGAGTTCCAGGGTGATGGCCTCGCTGTGCGTGCGCAGGGTGGGAATGCGCACGGCGGTGCAGCTGATCTTCAGGCTGTCGTCCCCGATGATCTTGCGGGTCTCCCAGGCGACCTTCATCTCTTCCTTGGTGTACCCGTTGTCCTGGAAGGAATCGATGTGCGGAATCACGTTGAACGGGATCGGGTGCGCGAACACGCTCGCCTGCGCCTGCTCACCGTTCAGTTCCGCGCGCGTCTGGTCCAGCAGTTCCTCCATGCCCTTGGCCCCGGCGCCGCTGGTGGCCTGATACGTGCTGACGATCATGCGCTTCACGCCGTACGCGCGGTGGATGGGCGCCACGGCGACCACGGCGATGGCCGTCGTGCAGTTCGGGTTGGCGATGATGCCCTTGTGGCCCAGCGCGGCGTCGCCGTTCACCTCGGGCACGACCAGCGGCACATCCGCGTCGTACCGGAAGGCGCTGCTATTGTCGATCACGACCGCGCCGCCCTCCACCCACCTGGGCGCCAGCGCCTTGCTGATGCTGCCGCCCGCCGACGCCAGGATCACGTCCGCGTCGATCGCCCCTTCCGGCGTGACCTGCACCGTCAGGGATTGGCCCTTGAAGGTCAGCTGCGTGCCCGCGCTGCGCGGACTGGCAAACAGGAGCAGCTCATCGAATTGCAGGCTGCTGCCCTCCAGCACCTTGAGAAGTTCGTGCCCCACCGCTCCGGTCGCCCCGACAATCGCTACGCGCATACCCGTCTCCTTCCCACAAAAAAACCGCCCGGCGTGTCTCGCGGGGCGGCTGCCATCAGGACACCGCCCTCACGGGGTAATGGTGGTCATGACGGCGTTCATGCCCCCCAGCGTAGGCGCTGCCCCTCCGGGGGTCAAGGCTGCCTGCCTAGCGTGAAGGGACCGTGGGGGGCCAGTCCAGTGGAGACGCAGGTGCCACGCAGTCTGCGGAACGAACCTGATCTCCGCCGCCTGAAACCGATTCAGTATCCTCTGACCATGTCACACCGCTGCCATGTCGCGCTGATCTCGGACGGTCAGGTGAGCTTTCATTCCGACAGGTGGGGTGCGCTGGGTCTGGCTGACATCCTGGTTGCTGGCCCGGCAGTCTTCGTGGCCTGGTTCAAGGAACAACGTGACATCTGGCCAGACGCCGTCGGCCCGAACACCATGCGGCTGATTCCTGAAGACTTCGCTGTCGTGTACATGGATCACCGGCAGTTGAAGATTTCAGAGTATGCGGGCTTCGGGCACTGGGCAGAGCGGGCGAAGGGCCGGGCACCTGAACTCCGCGAGCATCTGTCCCGCATGACCCCGCCGTTGAGGGGGGCGGCCCTGGAACTTCTGAAGGAACGGTGGCCGGGATGGGAGGTCTCTTACGCGGATTCGCCGCAGCCGCAGGTGGACTGGGGGCATCTGCCGGAGGCATCAGCGGATGAGGTGTGGTCGGCCTTCGAGGTGACTCCACTGCCTGACCTGCCGGACGCCGTGATTCGGCGACTCGTGCGGAGCCTGACGTTACTTGCGCTTGCGTAGGAAGCTCAGCCATCCGGCGCGTTCGGGTTGCCGGGCCGGGGCGAAGTCCTCCATCTTGATTTCCGCTTCCGGGTGCGGCGCGGCTTCCCAGCCGTACTCGGTGGCGATCAGGCCCCCGAAGCGTCCGGCGGCGTACAGCGCGTGCGTGCGCTCCTGCTCCTCGGTGACGGCGCGCGGGTCGGCCAGCGCCTGCAGCATCGCCTGGAGGCTCTCGTCGTCGCACTGCCACGCGCCCTGCGTGAACACCGCTTCCTTACCGTAAACGCGAATCCTGGCCGACATGCACTCCTCGCAACGTGACGGGGCCGGGGTCCCGCCGTTCAGTTGTCTTGACCCGCCCAGCATAGCGCACGGACGGCCCCCGCCGGTGCGCGGGGCTCAGCTGGCCTTCTCGCCGCCGACTTTCTCGCCGAAGCGGCGTTCGTTCCCGGCGTGCAGTTTGCGGATGTTCTCGCGGTGCTGCCACACGATCAGCGCGGCCAGCGCCGAGACGACCAGCGACAGCCACAGCGGCGCGCCCAGCAGGTACGCCGTGAACGCGCCCGTCAGCGCGCCCAGGATGCTGCCCGCCGACACGAACCGCGTGAGCCACACGGTCGTGATGCCCATCAGGAAGAAACCCAGGCCCGCCACGGGCAGCAGCGCGCAGATCGTGCCGAACGTGGTCGCCACGCCCTTGCCGCCCTTGAAGTTCAGGAACGGACTGAAGTTATGGCCGATCACGGCGGCCACCCCGCACGCCGCCTGCATGGGCGCGTCCAGGCCCAGGGCGCGCGCCAGCCAGATTGCCAGCGCGCCCTTGAGGATGTCGAAGATCGCCACGACAATCGCCGGTCCCTTGCCCAGCGTGCGCAGGACGTTCGTGGAACCGCTGTTGCCACTCCCGACTTTCAGGATGTCCACGCCACGCGTGCGCGCCACCCAGGCCGCCGCCGGAATCGCCCCGACCACGTAAGAAATCAGCACCGCCAGCACGGCAAGAAAGGTCACAGTTGCATTCTAGGGCATCGGCGGGCCGCGCATCCCTCCGGGCCGGACGGCACACGGGTCGGCACCCAGATTTGATTTTCCTGCCCTGACCCGCTAATCTGCTGTGCGCTGGAACGGTGCCCGAGTGGTTGAAGGGGCACGCCTGGAAAGCGTGTGTACGGGCAACCGTACCGAGAGTTCGAATCTCTCCCGTTCCGCCAGCCAGAATCAGAGCGTCGCAGTCGGCCCCAGGCCTGCTCGGCGCTCTTTTCATTGCTTCGATGCCTCTGCCGCCCCCCACACCGGGGGGTTTTTTCATGGGCCGGGATTGTTGAACTGCGGGGACTGTTTTCAGGCCAGCAGGGTGACGTATGGTGCCGCTTGCACCTACAACTTCAGTTTCCGGCCGGCGCGCCGTTGCCCGGCCCATCCCTGTTCGGCCTATCCCTCTTCGGCCTATCCCTGTTCGGCCCGCCGTGTTCCGCTCTGCCCGGAGGAAGTCCCGTATGCCCAGATCGTTCCTGTCGTCTGCCCGTCTGCCTGCCGCCCTGATCCTGAGTGCCGTGCTGGCGGCCTGCTCGTCTGCCCCGCAGCCGCAACTGGCGGCCACTGCCGGCCTCCCGGCGGGGTTCAGTGAGGCGCAGACGGCGCTGCTGGCCGAGGGTGGCCGGGGCGGTGTCCTGAGTGCCCAGGCGGCCTCCTGCGCCACGCAACTGGCCCTGCCGTTCGGTCAGAGCGGCCTGGATACCGGCGTGTACTGGTACGCCAGGGGCGAGAGCGGCAGCCCCGGCGGGGTGGGCTGCAAGGCCCGCGCGGACGGCGCGGCCATCAGCGGCTACTACGACCCGGCAAAGCCCGTGATGCTGTTCGTGCACGGCTGGCAGGACGGCAGCACGGTGGCGGGCGTGCGAGACAACTTCTACTTCAGCGACGGCAAACTGAACGTCGCGGACGCCTGGATCAACGCCGGGTGGAACGTGGCGCTGTTCCACTGGACGCAACTCGCCGACGACGAGGGCACCGTCAGCGTCCCGTACCACTCGCAGGCGAAGATCTGGACGGCCGGGTACTCGTACCGCGACACGCTGGGCCGAACGCAGAACATCGGCATGCGCTACCGCACCCCGACCGGCGCGTACTCGGTGACGGGCGCCCCCACCGTCAGTGCCGGGCAACTGTTCTACAACGCGTACCGCAGCGCCCTGAGCCAGTGGACGTACAGCGGCGCCGAGGGTGTGCGCGTCATGGGGCACTCGCTGGGCGCGCAGATGGCCCTCGCCATGACCGAGAAAGCCTACGCCGACCCTGCCCTGAGCGCCGCGAAACGCCCCCGGCGCGTGATCCTGGCCGACCCGTTCTGGTCGCCCGCCACCGCCGACTACGGTCACTCGTACGCCTACCTGAGCCCCGACGCGAACCCCGCCGCCCGCAGCGCCCGCATCGCGCAGACCCTGAAAAGCAGCGGCGTGGCCGTCGAATGGATCAAGACCAGCCGCCTGCTCGACCTGGGCGGCGACAACAACCTGAACATGGCGAAATTCATCAGCCGCACCGAGGTCTTCCCGGACTACGTGTTCGACCTGAACCCCGCCAGCGGACTGGCCCGCAAGCACGGCGCCGCGCCCCGCTGGTACCTCTGGAGCCGCTCGTTCGCCGCGAACGGCGCCGTCAGCGCCGCGAACACCCAGTCGGTCGCCGTGACCCGCATGAACAGCGGCGTGCGCTACGACCAGAACGGCGGCAAGAGCAGCGCCACGCCCGGCGACGACACCTTCGTCAGCGCCCCCAACCCCTGACCACTCCAGAAACATGACCGGTGGGGAAGAGGGAGTTGACCCTCGCCCCCTGCGGGAGAGGGTGCCCCGAAGGGGCGGGTGAGGGGGCCGGTCACGGGTCATACGGGTTCCGTTTGTTTCGCTGACAATCCGGAACTTCACCGGATTGCCAACTCCACGTCCGGAACCCGTTTTGCTCCTACTCGCATCCGCTCGGATTGAAGGGGCTGCAAAGACCCTTCAATCGGAGTCCGTATCAGGCAGCCCGGACCCGCCACGCGCTGATCAGCGGCAGCAGTGCCAGGACGGCGCAGCCTGCGGCCAGCACGGGGAAACCGGCGCGGGCGATGATCACGCCGCCCAGCGCGGTCCCCACGCCCGCCGCGACGTACCCCAGGCCGTCCGTGACGCCCTGCGCGGCCGGGAAGCGGGTCAGGGCCTTGCTGCCCGCCACGAACGCGAGGTTCCAGCCGAGGCCCAGCCCGAACATGCTGACGGCCAGCCACGCCGCGCCGCTCAGGGGGGCGCACAGGGCGGCGGCGGCCAGCAGCAGCGCGCCGCCCACGTACCCGAAGCGCAGGCCCAGGCGGTCGATCAGGGGTCCGGTCAGCCAGCCGAAACCGAACATGCCCAGGATGTGCCCGCTGATCAGCGCGGCGACCGCGCCGTGATCCATGCCCATGTGGTGCGCCCGCAGCGGCGTGAGGCTCATCAGGGTGACCATCAGGCCCTGCGCGGTCGCCAGGGCCAGCGCGGTGCTGCGCACGCCGGGAATGGCGAAGGCCGCCCGGACTGTCAGTTTCGCGGGGGCGGCGGTCTGGGCGGGCAGCGTGGCGTGCGCAGGGAAGGAAGCAGTGATGGAAGCAGTGGTGGGTCGCCACAGGCGGATCAGCAGGGCCGCGACGCCCAGCAGCGCGCCGCCCACCAGCCACCCGGCGACCTCCGGGGTGCTGCCCAGCGCCGCGCCCAGCGCCTCGATGGGCCGGGACGCGCCGGTCATCAGGAACGACCCGAGCACGCTCATGAGCATCAGGGCGCCCAGCGCCGCGCCGCGCCGGTCGTCGGGCACACTCTCGGCAGCGGCGTAACGGGCCTGCTGGTAGCCGCCCTGCGCGGCGCCCATCATGCAGGCTCCCAGCAGGAACACCGGCAGCAGCGCCCAGCGGGCACCCACGAAGCCCACGGCGGCCCCCACGGCGCCCAGCACGAAGGCGGCACTCAGGCCGGTGCGGCGGCCCCGGCGGATCATCAGCGCCCCGAACGCCCCGGCCGACAGCGCCGCCGACGTGCTGATCAGGGTGCTGGGCAGGCCCACCAGCGCCTCGAAGTGCAGGCCGCTCATGATCAGGCTGGCCAGCACGGTGCTGACGGTGGTCGCGCCGGTCGCCAGTGCCTGCGCGGAGTACAGCGGCGCCAGTCGCCCGATGTCCAGGGCCGGGCGGGGCAGCGCGGCGTCACTCATGGGCGGGTCCGGGGGCAGTCATACGGACTCCGGTTGAAGGGCTTACAAGGCCTTCAATCCGCGCGGATGCGACTCGTAGAGCTGCGCCGCAGAGGAGGAGCGAAACGGGTTCCGGACGTGGAGTTGACGACCCGGCGCCCTTCCAGGTTGTTAACGAAACAAACGGAATCCGTATCATGCCCGGCATCATGACAGGCTCACGCCTCGCCCTGCGCCTGCCAGCGGGCCTGCACGGCGCCGCGCAGGTACGTGGCGGCGTCCTCGGTGCTGGCGCCGGGCGTGAACACGCGCCCCACGCCCAGTTCCGCCAGGGTCGGCAGGTCCTGATCGGGGATGATGCCGCCCCCGAACACGATGATGTCCTGCGCGTCCTGCTCGCGCAGCAGGGTCATGACCTCCCGGAAGTAATGCATGTGCGCGCCGGACAGCACGCTCAGGCCGATGGCGTCCACGTCCTCCTGCACGGCGGCGCTGACGATCATCTCGGCCGTCTGGCGCAGCCCGGTGTAGATGACTTCCATGCCGGCGTCCCGCAGGGCGCGCGCCACGACCTTCGCGCCCCGGTCGTGGCCGTCCATGCCGGGCTTGGCAATCAGTACTCGAATTCGGCGGTCCTGTGTCATGTCGTTCCTCCTGCCCCCGTCCCGGACAGGCCGGGCGGCGCACACTTGCATTCAGAGGGGCCGGAGGACGGTTCGCGCCGCACCTCCCGGACCCTAACGGGCGTTTGGGTGCCATTCTACGCACTGCCGCACCCGACTGTCCCGCCCCGCCGTCCTGACCGCCCGTCACGCGCCCATCAGGAACGCGGTGTACAACCGTTCTCATGAGCGCCCTGCTGCCCCTGACCCTGGCCGTCCTGACCTCGCTGCCCGCGCCCACCCCGGCCTCTCCCGCGCTGGTCGGCACGACCTGGACCCTCCAGACCGTGCAGCCCGCCGGGAACGCACCCATCACGCCCGGCGCGCCCCTGACCCGCCCCACCCTGACCCTGACCGGCAGTGGCCCGGACCTGACCGTGGGCGGCAGCACCGGATGCAGCGCCCTGACCGGCGCGGCCCGCCTGGGCGCTGCCGGCCCGCTGAAAACGGCCACGCTGCTGCTGCGCGGCGTGCAGGGCGGCGACACCGACCACTGCACCGACGCCGCCCTGGCCCTGCGCGAGGATTACCTGAACCTGCTGCGCGCCACCACCCGCTACGCCCTGAACGGCGACACCCTGACCCTGAGCGCCGGGAAGGGCCGCCTGACCTTCCGCGCGCTGGAGGCCCGTCCCGCGGCCCCTGTGAACATCAGCCTGAACGGCGCCTGGACCGTCACGCGCCTGAACGCCGCAGGGCGCGACCTGCCCACGAGCAGTCTGCTGAACGTCAGCTTCGACGGCCCGAAAGTCACGCTGGGCGGCGCGGTCGGCTGCAACGCGCTGCGCGGCACCGGGGCGCTGCTGGGCGGCCCGGCGCGCGTGACCTTCGGGCCGGTCAGCTCGACCCGCATGGCCTGCCCGGTCCCCCAGGCGCAGGCGGAAACGGCCCTGCTGGCCCTGCTGCGCGCCCCCCTGAGCGTCACGCAGGCAGGCAGCAGCCTGACCCTCAGCGGCGCGGGCGGCACCCTGACCCTCACGCGCGGCCCCCAGCCTGCCGCGACCCCGGCGACCACACCCACTGCGCCCGACCCGGCCGCCACGTACACCCTGACCCGCGTGAACGGTGCGCCCGCCCCCGCCACTGCGCGGCCCGTCAGCCTGACCTTCCGGGACGGGCGGGTGGGCGGTGTGGACGGCTGCAACAACGTGGGCGCCCCCTACGCCCTGCGCGGCGCCGTGTCGGGCGGCGCCGTGCTGACCCTGACCGGCCCGGCCTTCACGACCCGCGTGGCCTGCCCGGAAACCGGCGTGAACCTGATCGGCCTGCTGGACCGCGCGCCCACCCTGACCGTGCAGGGCGCCGCCGGACGCGGGCAGACCCTGACCCTGACGGTGCCTGCCACGGCCGACGCGCCCGCCGAACGCTGGGAATTCCAGGCCCGCTGAAGGCAGGCCCCATACAACCGGAAGGGCGGCGCTCCCCGTTGAGGAATGCCGCCCTTCCGGTTGTGCCGTTTTCAGCGGGCCAGCAGGACCGCCAGGATCGCCAGCGCAGCGGGCACCGTCTGAATGAACAGGATGCGGCGGTTCGCGGTCGCCGCGCCGTACAGGCCCGCAACCGCCACGCACGCCAGGAAGAACAGCTGAATGGCCGCCGAACCCGTGATCAGGCCCCAGATCAGGCCCGCCGCCAGGAAGCCGTTGTACAGGCCCTGGTTGCCCGCCATGACGCGGGTCTGCGCCGCGAGTTCCGGCGTGGTCCCGAAGGCCTTCATGGCGCGCGGGGTGGTCCACAGGAACATCTCCAGCACCATGATGTACACGTGCAGCAGGGCAATCAGGCCCACCAGCATGGGGGCGATCAGCGTCATGCGCCCAGCCTAGCGATCCGGGCGACCACGCGCTCGCGGCCCAGCGTGGCGAGCAGGTCCGGCAGGTCCGGGCTCTCCATCGTTCCCGCCACCGCCGCGCGCACGGGCGGCATGACCTTCCCGAGCTTCAGCCCGCGCCCCTCGGCGAACGCCGCGAAGGCCGCCTTGATGGACGCCGCGTCGAAGGTCGGTACGTTCTTCAGCGTGGCGGCCAGCTCGGGCAGCAGCTCCCGCGCGCCGTCGATGGCGGCCTGCGCCTTCTCGGTCACGGGGTACTCCTCGGACCAGAAGTAGGGCGTCTTCTCCATGAACTCGCTGAATACCTCGATGCGCGGCGTCATCAGGCGCACCACCGAGCGGAAGTAGTCGTCGTTCGGCAGATCCACCTTCTGATCGGCCAGGAAGGCGTGCAGGCGCCGGGCGACCTCGTCTGTGCCCAGCACCTCGCGCAGGTACTTGCCGTTGTACCAGCGCAGCTTCGCCTGATCGAACACCGGGCCGCCCAGCGTCACGTCAGAGAGGCGGAACACCCGCTCGAACTCGGCCAGATCGAACACTTCCAGGCCGTCCGGGTGCGTCCAGCCCATCGTCGCCAGGAAGTTCAGCATCGCCTCGGGCAGGAAGCCCTGCCCCTGGTACCACTCCACGCTCGTGGGGTTCTTGCGCTTGCTGATCTTGGACTTGTCCGAGTTGCGTAGCAGCGGCATGTGCGCGAACACCGGCTCAGGCCACCCGAAGGCGCGGTACAGCAGAACGTGAATGGGCGTGCTGGTGATCCACTCCTCGGCCCGGACGACGTGCGTGACACCCATCAGGCGGTCGTCCACCACGTTCGCCAGGTGGTAGGTGGGGAACCCGTCGGCCTTGAGAAGCACCTTGTCGTCGATCTCGCGGTTCTGGAAGTGAATCGGGTCGCGCAGCAGGTCGTTCACGACCGTCTCGCCCTCACGCGGCACCTTCAGGCGGATCACGGCCGCCTCGCCCGCCTCCACCCGCGCCTGCGCCGCCGCCGGGTCCAGGTCACGGCTGGGCACGGCGATCACGCGGCCCTCGGCCTGCGCCGCCTCGCGCAGCGCCGTGAGCTCATCGGCCGTCTCGAAGGCGTAGTAGGCGTGCCCGCCCGCCACGAGCTGGCGGGCGTAATCGCCGTACAGGTCGAAACGCTCGGACTGACGGTACGGGCCGTTCGGGCCGCCCTGAAGCGGCGACTCGTCCGGCGTCAGGCCCAGCCACGCCATCATCTGGAAGATGCGCTTCTCACTGTCCGGCACGTAACGGTTACGGTCGGTGTCCTCGACGCGCAGGATGAACTTCCCGCCCGACTGGCGGGCCAGGGTGTGGTTGAACAGCCCGATGTACGCGGTCCCCACGTGCGGGTCACCGGTCGGGCTGGGAGCAATACGGGTCACGACAGACATGCCGCACAGCATACGAGGCGGCGAGGTGTTCCTGCCTTCCCGCACGTCCCGCCGCCCGCCCCCTCGGCTGCCAGGACCTATGCTGCGAGGGCATGTCCCCGCACTCCCACCCGTCCCTGACCGATCACCCGGCCCCCGCCACGCGGCTGACGCAGACCACCACCCGCCTCTTCGGGTACTACCCCGGCACGGTCGCGCTCGTCACGGCCGCGCACGCCGGAACGCGCAACGTCATGGCGGCCGGCTGGCACACCGCCCTGAGCGAGACGCCCCCCCTGTACGGCGTGTCGCTGGGCCGCGAGCGCGCCACGTACCCGCTGATCCGCGCGTCCGGGGCGTTCGGCGTGAACTTCCTGCCGCTGGCCCGCGCGGACGCCATCCACGGCAGCGGCCTGCACAGCGCCCACGACGGCACCGACAAGCACGCCCTGCTGAACCTGCCCACCCTGGGCGAGCAGCCGCTGGCGCTGAGCGGCGCGTACCTGCACTACACCTGCCGGGTCACGCAGGTCATCCCGGTCGGGGATCACGACCTGATCGTCGGGCACGTGCAGCAGGTCCGCTTCGACCCGGACGCCTTCGACGCGCGCGGCCTGCTCGCCGCCCCGCCCGCCCTGTACCTGGGCCGCAGCGTGTACGCCACCCTGGGCGCCGACCGCCACGACACCCGCCCGGACGGAACGTAGCCCGCAGCCGCTACACCCGGCCACACCCGGCGCCGCGCCCCTCCGGTCAGCGGTCCCCCGGTCAGCGGCTCACGCCGGGCGCCGCGTCCCGCCCGCGCGGCACGTCCCGCACGCCGCGCCGCCCGAACGAGTGCGCCAGATCACGCTCACTCAGGCGCAGCGCGGTCGGGCGGCCGTGCGGGCAGGCCCACGGGTGCTCGCAGGCCGCCAGTGCCCGCAGCACCCCCTCGCCCCGCGCGTGATCCAGCATCCCGGCCTTCAGGGCGGGCGCGCAGGCCAGCCGCGCCAGCACGTCCCGGCGCGGGTCCGGCCCGTCACCCAGCGCGGCCTCCACGATCTGCTCGTGCAGGCGCGGCACGCCCAGCGCCGCCAGCGTGGCCGGCACGGTCCGCAGCCGCGCCAGTCCCGCCCCGAAATCCTCGATGGTCAGGCCCCAGCCCTGTAACTCCGGGGCGCGTTCGTGCAGGCGGGCGGTCTGCTCGGGTGTCAGGTGCAGCAGTTCCGGCTCGGGCAGTTCAGTGGGCGGCCCGGCCAGGGTGCGGGTCAGGTGCTCGAACAGGGCGCGTTCGTGCGCGGCGTGCGCGTCCACGATCCACAGGTCACCCTCGCCCTGCGCCAGCAGGTACAGTTCCTGGTACACGCCCAGCAGACTCAGCGCCGGGAAGGACTCGTTCGCGGTCACGGCAGGTTCCGGCGCGGCCGTCAGGGCCGGAACCGCCCGCGCCAGCGGATGTGCGGCCAGCGCCGTCGCGACCGCCGCACGCACCCGCGCCGCCACGCCTGGCAGGTCCGCCAGCGCCACCACCTGCTTGGCCGGATGCACGTTCGGATTGTGATCCTCCGGCGCGACCGTCAGGTCCAGCACGCACAGCGGCGCCGCGCCCGCCGGGAGCAACTCCGCGAAGCCCTCGATCACGGCGCGTTCCAGTTCCGGCGGGGCCAGCACGGGCCGCCCGTTCACGCTGAAATGCATCCGGTCGCGCCGCGCGCGCGTCAGCTCCGGGCGGGACACCACGCCCCGCACGCCGTCGGCCATGACGGTCAGCACCCGGTTCGCGCTGAGCGGCCCGTAGACGCTCGCCACCGCGCCCCGGTGATCGCCCGGCGCGTGCGTCAGGCGCACCTCGCCGTCCACCGACAGCCGCCAGTACAGGCCCGGATGATGCAGCACGTACCGGCCCAGCAGCGCCGTGATCTCCCGCACCTCCGAGGCCGCCGGAACCTGCGTCCGCAGCCGCGCCGGAAGCCCCGCGAACAGACCACGCACCGACACCGTCGTGCCCGCCGGAGCGGACGTGCGCGACACCAGCACCTCGTCCCCGCAGGCCAGCACCTCGCACGCGCCCACCTGCGCCGCCGGACGCGTCACCAGATGCACCTCGCCCGCCTGCGCCGCCGCCCACAGCGCCTCGCCCCGGAAGCCCAGCGTCGTCACCGCGTCCACCGACGCCGCGTCCGGCGCCAGCTTGCTCGTCGCGTGCCGCCGCGCCGCCAGCCCCGCCGAGCCTGCCGGAATGCCCGACCCGTTGTCCCGCACCCGCACCAGCCGCAACCCCCCGCCCTCCACCTCGACCTCAAGGCGGGTCGCCCCGGCGTCCAGCGCGTTCTCCACCAGTTCCCGCACCACGTCCAGCGGCCGCGACACCACCTCACCCGCCGCGATCAGACGCGCAACGTGAGGAGGCAACACATGAATCGTCATCGTGCCCCGAGGCTAGCGCAGCCCCGCCCCACCAATCCCGCCCCGCACCGCTTTTTCAGGGACGACCGGGTGTTCAGCGTTCGTCCGGCAGCACCTTCCCTGGATTCAGGATGTTCAGCGGGTCCAGCAGCGCCTTGATCTCGCGCATCAGGTCCAGCGCCTCGCCGTGCTGCGCCCGCAGGAATCGCCGCTTGTGCAGGCCCACGCCATGCTCGCCGCTGCACGTGCCGCCCACCCGCAGCGTCTCGGCCACCATCCGGTCGTACGTGACCCCGATCCGCTCCCAGGTGCCTGTGTCACCAGCCGGGGCGTGGAACAGCACGTGAAAATTCCCGTCCCCCACGTGCCCCAGCACGCTCGCGTCCAGCCCGGCCTCCTGAAGCTGCGCCCCGGTGAACGCGATCACGCCCGCCAGCTCATGCAGCGGCACGCACAGGTCCGTGCTCAGGAACACCTCGCCCGGATACAGCGCCCTGAGCGCATAGAACGCCTGATGCCGCGCCTCCCACAACCCCTCCAGTTCAGCCGCGCCGCGCGCCACCTGCACGTCCCGCGCGCCCGCATCCCGGAACAGCTCCGCGCACAGCGACAGCGCCTCCTCCAGCGCCGCCCCGGACGGCCCGGTCAACTCAGCCCACAGGGTCGGCACCTCCGGGAACGCCCGGCCCAGGTGCCGGTTCACGGCCCGCAACCCCTGCGCGTCCATCAGTTCCAGCCGCTCGGGTTGCAGGGCCGCGCCCATCACCCGCGCCGCTGCGTCCGCCGCCGCCGTCACGTCCGGGAACGCCCCGCGCAGCGCCGCCCGGTGCGCCGGAAGCGGCCACAGCCGCACCGTCAGCTGCGTGATCACCCCCAGCGTGCCCTCCGCGCCCAGGAACAGGTGCCGCAGGTCGTACCCGGCGCTGCTCTTGCGCGCCCGGCTGCCCAGGCTCAGCACCCGCCCGTCCGCCAGCGCCACCCGCAGCGCCAGCACGTTCTCGCGCGTCGTGCCGTACCGCACGGCCGCCGTGCCACTCGCGTTCGTGGACGCCATGCCGCCCAGCGTCGCCTCCGCCCCCGGATCCACCGGAAAGAACAACCCGTGCGGCCGCAACGCCCGGTTCAGCTGCGGGTACGTCACGCCCGGCTCCACCACCGCCAGAAACCCGGCCGGACAGACCTCCACGATGCCCGTCAGGCCGCTCAGGTCCAGGCTCAACGCACCGGGCGGCGGAATCAGCTGCCCCTCCAGGCTGCTGCCCGCCGCGAACGGCACCACCGGAAAGGCGAACTCGCGCGCCAGCGCCAGCAGCCGCACCACGTCCTCCTCGCCCCGCGCGAACAGCACCGCGCCGGGCCGCGCGAACTCCAGCCCGCTCTCGTCGCGGCCGTGCGCGTCCAGCACCGCGCCCGCCGTACTCAGGGACTCCCCGAACGCTTCCCGCAACGCCGCGAGCGCCGCCTCTCCCAGCTCCGGTGCTGTCATTCGACCATTTTGCGCCCGACAAGTGGACGGATGATCGTCAGAGTTCGGTGGAGTATGGAACGAGTGTGGTGAACCGCCGCGTGCTCAGGTTGAGGTCGTACACGCCAGCCTGATCGGAGTACACGTCGGCCACCAGCCGGACATGCCCAGCTTCCTGCTGATACACGGCCTCGAACCACCATGGTTCAGACGGGTCGGCTCGGAGGTGAATGGCCGGGCTGTCCGGGCCGGGCGCGATGGGTTCGCCGAACCGTCGGAGGTCCGCCACGATGACACCGTAGCCGACGACGACAGCGTATGTGCTGTCCCATGTGATCACGGCAGCCTCGGGATTGCCGTACATCCAGCCGATCTCCCAGCGTGCCCCGTCCGGGCGCTGGACGGTGACGGTCTCGAACTCGGCGAGGACACTCCAGCCGGCGGCAGAGGTCAGCGTCACTGAGCAGTCAACGGTCATGTAAGGACTTCTGCGCCCGCGCCCAGTTCGCGTTGCCAGCGGTGCAGGGTTTCCAGGGCCTGCATGGGCGTCAGGCGGCCGAGGTCCAGCGTGGCGAGTTCGCGCCTGAGGCGGGTGTCGTCGCCCTGCACGCTCAGGGCGCCCAGCAGCCTCGCGGCGCGGGTGGTGACCGCCCCGGGCAGTCCGGCCAGCCGCGCGACTTCCACGCCGTAGCTCTGTCGGGCGGCGCCGGGCACGACCTGATGGTAGAAGGTCAGGCCGCCGCTGCCCGCCGCATCCTCTTCTGCCGCCACGTGCAGGTTGATCAGGCCCGGCAGGTCGGTTTCCAGGCGGGTGAGTTCGAAGTAGTGCGTGGCGAACAGCGTGTGCGCGCCCGCCGCGTGCAGGTGTTCCAGCGCGGCCTGCGCGATGGCGAGGCCGTCGAGGGTGCTGGTGCCGCGCCCGATCTCGTCGAGAATCACGAGGCTGCGGGGGGTGGCGCCGTGCAGGATCGCGGCGAGTTCGCTCATCTCGACCATGAACGTCGAGCGGCCCCCGGCGAGGTCGTCGCTGGCGCCGATGCGGGTGTGGATGGCGTCGTAGACCGGCAGTTCGGCCCGGTCGGCGGGCACGAACGACCCGATCTGGTGCAGCAGGGCGCACAGGGCGACGGTGCGCAGGTACGTGCTTTTCCCGGCCATGTTCGGGCCGGTCAGCAGCAGCGTGCGGCGGTCCTCGCCGAGCCGCGCGTCGTTCGGGACGAAGCGGCCGCCCAGGCTGCCCTCCACGACCGGGTGCCGGGCCTGGGTCAGGTGCGTGTGGCCGGGCGTGGTGGCGGGGCGCACCCAGCCGCCCAGGGCGGCCATCTCGGCCAGGGCGGCCAGCACGTCCAGTTCGCTCAGCGCCCCGGCCGCCTCGGACAGCGCCTCGGCGTGTTCGGCCAGCGAGTCGCGCAGTCCCGTGAACACCTCCAGTTCCAGGCGTTCGCTGGCGGCGTCCAGGCGGGCGATCTCGCGTTCGCGTTCCCGCAGATCCGGGCGGGTGAAGCGCGCGCGGTCCTTCAGCGTGGCGATCTGCCGGTAGTCGGCCGGGACCTTGCCCAGGTGCGCGCCCGTCACCTCCAGGTAGTAGCCGAACACGCCGTTGAACCCGACCTTGAGGCTGGGGATGCCGGTGCGGGCGCGTTCGCTGACTTCCAGTTCCGCCAGCCACGCGCGGTGCCCGATGGCCTCGCCGCGCAGGGCGTCCAGTTCGGCGTGGAAGCCGTCGCGGATCAGGCCGCCGTCGCCCGCGCGGATGGGCGGCTCGTCCACCAGGGCGGCGCGGATGCGGGTCACGACGTCCGGCAGGCCCGTCAGGCGCGTGCGGACGCTGCCCAGCAGGCCGCCCTGCCCGTCCAGCAGCCCGGCCGCCTCGGGCAGCAGGTCCAGCGTGCGGGCCAGGGACGCCACCTCGCGCGGCGTGGCCCGGCGGGTCGCCACGCGCGCCGCGAGCCGTTCCAGGTCGTGCGCGCGGTACAGCAGGGACCGGGCGGCGCCGCGCAGGTCCGGCGCGCGGGTCAGGGCTTCCACGCTGTCCAGTCGCGCGCGGATGCTCAGTTCGTCCAGCAGCGGGGCGCGCAGCCACGCCCGCAACCGCCGCCGCCCACCGGCCGTGCGGGTGTGGCCCAGCGTGTCGGTCAGGGTGCGGCCCTGCGGGGACTGCGCCGTGAACAGCTCCAGCGCCCGCACGGCCGCGTCCGGCAGGCGCATGTGCGCGCCCGGCTCGAAGCGCACCACGCGCCGCACCATGTCCAGCCGCCCCTGCTGCGTGACCCGCGCGTAGCCCAGGACTGCCCCGCAGGCCCGGCGCAGCGCCGCCGACGCCAGTTCCGGCGACACCTCGCCCAGCACGGTCAGCAGTTCGGAGTGCGCGGCGTCCTCGTCGAAGGTGGCGGGCGAGAGCATCACGGGAAACCGCGCCTGGAAGTCCGCGAGCAGCGCCGCGTTCCCCGACAGTTCCGGCGCCAGCAGCACCTCCCGCGCCCGCCAGCGCGACAGCTCGTCGTACAGCGCCAGGCGCGTGTGGAACGCCGCGCAGCGGAACTCGCCCGTTGACACGTCCAGCAGCGCCAGCGCGTACCCGTCCCCGGTGGCGACCGCCGCGAGGTAATTCTCGTCCGCGCCCAGGTGCCGCTCCTCGGTCACGGTGCCCGGCGTGAGCAGCTGCGTGACCTTGCGCTCCACCAGCCCGCTGCCGGGTTCCTCGACCTGATCGGCGACCGCCACGCACACGCCCGCCGAGAGCAGCCGCTCCACGTGCCCGTCCAGCGCGCGCAGCGGAATGCCCGCCATGGGCGTACTGAAGTCCCGGCTGCTCTTGTGCGTCAGGGCCAGCCCCAGCAGGCGGGCGGTGCGCTCGGCGTCCTCGCCGAAGGTCTCGTAGAAATCACCGACCTGAAACAGCAGCAGCGCGTGCGGCAGCTGCGCGGCCACCTCGTCGCGCATCCGCACGTACTGTTCCAGCATGGGCGGGAGTGCTCCCGACCCGGTTCCCTTCAGGACGTTCTGAGCCCGCATCCCGCGCAGCATAGCGGCGGCGCGCCCCACCCGACAGCGGCGGCGGCACAAACGGAGACGTGGCAGGGGAGAGGCGGGCGCGGCGCAGCGAAAACGCCCGGAATGACCGGGCGCAAGGGGCAGGGGAATCTGTTTTATACGGACTCCGATTGAATGGCTTATAAAGCCGTTCAATCCGAGCGGAGCGAGTAGGAGTCGAAGCTGGTTCCGGACGTGGAGTTAACAGATCGGTGGTGTTCCGATCTGTTAACGAAACAAACGGAATCCGTTTTACTCGTCGCAGCCGAGGGCGCGCAGCAGGTCCAGTTCAGTGATCACGGGGCGGGCTTGAGGGGCCGGGGCTGCCAGGGGTGCGGGGGGGGTAGAACGGAAAAACAGACGGCGCAGCAATGCAGTCATGGGGCTCCTCCTGGGTTGAAACTGAACTGACTCTGACTGTACATGAAGGAACCTTCATTTCGATGTGAAGAAACTCACCGTGCAGCGAGTCTATCCGGGCGGTCAGGTCCGGCCAGCAGGCCTGTTTCCGCTGAACCGTGTCCCGGATTGC
Source organism: Deinococcus seoulensis (assembly GCF_014648115.1). Taxonomy (NCBI): domain Bacteria; kingdom Thermotogati; phylum Deinococcota; class Deinococci; order Deinococcales; family Deinococcaceae; genus Deinococcus; species Deinococcus seoulensis. The sequence continues at coordinate 28,559 of NZ_BMQM01000013.1, read as the reverse complement.
CCGCCTGGGCCACCCGCGCCGCCTACCATGCAGGGCATGGCCTACGATCCCCGCATGAACTACGACCCCGCCCGCAAACTGACGGACGGGGACGTGCAGGACCTGAAACCCGACGGCTGGTACGGCGACGACGGCAAACTGTTCCGCGAATTCGAGTTCGGCACGTACCAGCAGGGCGTGGACTTCGCCACGCGGGTCGCCGCGCAGGCCGAGGAACGCGGCCACCACCCGGACCTGCACATCTACTTCCGCAAGGTGCGCGTCAACTTCTTCACGCATGACGCGGGCGGCGTCACCCAGGCCGACATCGACGGCGCGCACGCCGTGGACACCCTGCTGCCCGCCCCGGCGCAGGCAGGCCAGGATTGAAACTCCGCATTCCCGACGCGGACGTCCTGTGGGACAGCCTGCTGCCCCAGCGCCGCCACGAACTGACCCTGCACGTCCACGAGCATGACCTCGACGACCTGCACCACGTGAACAACACCGTGTACCTCGCGTGGTGCGAGCAGGTGGCCCGCGAGCACGCCCTGCGCCTGGGCATGGGCACCGACGCCCTGAGCGCCCTGGGCGCCGTGCCGGTCGCGCGCCAGCACATCATCACGTACCACCGCCCGGCCATGCTGGGCGACCTCGTGCGGGTCCGCACGGCCCTGACCCTGCACGCCGGGGTGCGCAGCGTCCGCGCCTACGCCCTGGACCGCGTGAACCCCGGCGACCCGGAAGGCGGCGTGCGCCTCGCCGAATGCCAGACCGAGTGGGTATGGGTGGACCCCCACTCGGGCCGGCCCAAACGCGCGCCGGAAACCGTGAGCGCCCGCTTCGGCTTCAGCGACGCCGTCCTGGGCCGCTGAAGCCTGCGCGCCTGTCCGCTCAGCCGTTCAGGCCGTCCAGCGTTCCGGCGGGCAGCAGCACCGCCCGCGCCGGGGCGCCGTCCATCTCGGCCAGTGGCAGCGGCAGGCACATCAGGTCGTACTCGCCGTCCGGCACGCCACTCAGGTTCAGGCCCTCCAGGATCAGCAACCCCGTCTCCCGGCAGGCGTGATGCCCGTCCAGGGTCTTGCTGGTCAGCGGGTCCACGCTGGGGCCGTCCGTGCCGATCAGTTGCACGCCACGCCGCGCGAGCTCCCGCACGAAGGCAGGGGAGAGCGCCGTGAAACGCGTCGGGAACTCCTCCCAGTGGGCGGGCTGCCCGGTGTTCAGCAGCACGCGCGGCGGCAGCGTGTCCGGCAGGCCCGCCAGGGCGCCGGGTTCCAGCGTCAGCGGCTCACCGCTGCCCTGCACGCTCACCACGCGGCACCGGCCGATGTACGTGCCCAGCGGCACCTCGTGCAGGCGGCGGCCCGCGTCGTCGTAATGCCAGGGGGCGTCCACGTGGGTGCCCGTGTGCGTGCTCGTGCGGATCTCGCCGGTGTTCACGCTGTCGCCCCGTGCGATGCGCGCCTGCGGTTCCACGCGGAAATCCGGGTCGCCGGGCCAGGTGGGATGGCCGGGCGTGAGCTGACGGGAGATATCCACAGGGAATGACGGCATGCCCCACCATAGACCATTCCCCCTGAACCCCTCCTCTTGAAGTCCTGCTGCTGGTGCGTGAACTGCGGCCCGCCCCGTTGCGCCCGGCGCCGCTTATCCGGAACAATGGAAGGCATGAACCTGCGGACGCTCGGGGACCTGTCCGTGGAAGGCGTCACCTTCCGCCGCGAGAAGGTGCTGCTGCTGCTGGCGTTCCTGTGCGTGGAGGGACCGCAGCCCCGCCGCCGCCTCGCGGACCTGTTCTGGCCGGACGCGGCGAACCCCATGAACTCGCTCGCGCAGCACCTCGTTCACCTGCGCGGCCTGGGCGGCGCCCTCACCGAGGACGGCCCCCGCGTCGGGGCCAGCCTGACCGGCAGCGGCACGCAGCCCACCCAGGACGGCGGGGGGCTGCGCTGCGACGCCTGCGACCTGCGCGAGGCCGTCCGCCGCGGCCGCCCGCAGGAAGCCGCCGACCTGTACCGCGGCCCGTTCCTGGACAGCCTGACCATCCCGCTCGGCGCGGACCTCGAAGAATGGGTGTTCGACACCCGCGAAACCGTCGCCCGCGACGCCCGCACCGCCCTGACCACCCTGGCCGCGCAGGCCGCCGCGCACGGGAACGCCGCGCACGCCGGGGACCTCGCCGCGCGCGCCCTGACCCTGCCCGGCGCGCCCCCCGCCGACGAAATGGAACTCCCGCGCCTGCACCACCTGCTGACCCTGGCCGGACACCCGCTGGCCGCGCAGGTGGAACGCGAGGCCCGCACGCTGGGCCTGCACCTGGACGCCGTGCAGGTCGCGCCGCCCGCCCCGTTCGCCGGGCGGGAAACCGAACTGGCCGCGCTGGGCGCCCTGATGCCCGGACAGGTCGCCTGGATCACCGGGCACGCCGGCATGGGCAAGACCGCGCTGCTCGACGCCCTGGCCCGCGCCGGCGGCTGGACGGTCCTGCCGGGCCGCGCCGACCTGCCCTTCGGCACGCTGGCCCCCCTGAGCGCCGCGCCGCCCACCAGCACCCACGCCGCCCTGAATGCCCTGCGCGACCCCCAGGTGCGCGTGGCCGTGGACGGCTGGGAAGGCACCGACCCCGGCACGCAGGCCACCCTGACCCTCGCCGCGCAGGGCCGGGACGCGCAGGTGCGGCCCGGCGCGGCCCTGCTGATCACGGGCCGCACCCACCCGCCCTTCGACGTGGACCTGCACCTGCACCTGGGACCGCTGGAGCCGGGCGACCTGACCCCCTGGCCGGGCCTGCACGCCCACACCGACGGGCACCCCACCCTGGTCGGCGCGGCCCTGCGCGGCCAGCCGCTGGACCTGCAATTCGGGGCGCGCGTCCGCTCTTACCCGGACCCCGTCCGCGACACGTTCCTGACACTCGCCATTCAGGACCAACCGAACCTGCGCGCCACCCGCGCCGCCATGAATCTGGGCGCGCAGGACTTCGCGCGGATCCTGTCCTTCCTGACCACCGAGGGCCTGACCACCGAGACGGGCCGCGCCTACGCCGCCGCCGCCACCCGCGACGCCCTGGCGCAGATTCACGTGCACGCCGCCCTGATTCACCTGCAACTGGCCCGCGCCCTGCCCGACGAGGACGCCTGGCCGTTCTACGACCGCAGCCGCGACCTGTGGGAAGACGCGGACGAACGCCGCGCCGCCCGCGCCGCCCGTCTCCGCGCGCACGCCCACCTGAAACGCGGGTACCCCGGACAGGCCGCCGAGCTGCTCGACACGCTGCCGGGCCTGCCGGAACTGGCCGTCCCGCACGCCTGGGCCCTGATCGGCGTGGGCCGCTACCAGGACGCCCTGACCCGCCTGACCACCCTCAGCCCCCACGACCAGCAGGTCAGCGACGCCCTGGCCGCCCGCGCCGTCGCCCTGGTCTACCTCGGGCGTGCCGAGGAGGCGGTGGTGCTGGCCGACCGGATCAGCGGCAGCGGCCCCGACGCGGCCCACGCCGCCAGCGTCCGCGCCCACGCCGCCCGCATGCGCGAACAGTGGGACGCTGCCCGCCGCCACAGCCAGATCGCCGCCGATCTCTGGAATCTCCACGGGGACGACGAGGCGCACCTGACCGAGTTGGGCATGGTCGCCCGCGCCCAGGTGGGCCTCGGGGCGGACCCCGGCACCGTCTTCGGGCCGCTGCTGGACCGCGCCCGCGAGATTCCCAGCGCCCGCAGCCGCCTCCTGATGAACTACGTGATGCTGCTCGGCACCCTCGGCCAGCGCCCGCAGGCCGAGGCGCTGTACCCCGCCCTGATGCAGGCCCTCCAGGAGGCCGGCGACACCTTTGGTTTGGCGAACGTCCACATCAACCGGGGCGTGGACGCCCACGAGAACGGCCAGCACACCGAGGCCGCCGCGCACTACCGCGCGGCCATCACCCAGCTGCGCGGCACTGGGAACACCCGCCTGCTGGGCGTTGCCCTGAGTAACCTCAGCGAGATCGACGGCAACCTCAGCGCCTTCGAGGACGCCCTGACCCTGCTGGCCAGCGCCGGGCAGCAGGAACTGGTCGCTCAGATTCGCCGCAACGCCCAGCCCCAGACACCATGAATTCCTGATCATGCCCTGGTCACGACCCACCTGACATGCTGCCCCCCGGAGGGACACCCATGATTCGATCCGCACGCCGCATCCGTCTGACTGCTTTTCTGCCCCTGCTGTTACTGGGAGCTGCGCAGGCCCAGTCTGGCGCGACAGCCGTCACCGCTGTCCGCACAGCCGGGGTCTATCCGGCCGCCGCCGCGCCCGGCGAGACCGCCTGGATCTTCGGGCTGAAGGGCGTGGCTCCGGAAGGCAACCTGAATGTGGGTGGACAGGCGACCGGGTACCGCCTCGACCCGGCCAGCGGCTGGCTGGCCTTCCAGGTGCCGAAGGCCGCCGCCGGGGGGCCGCAGACCCTGACCCTGCGCGGCGCCCCGCAGAACCTCAGATTGAACGTCCTGACCGTGCCGCCCGGCACCGACGCCCTGATCTATGTCCGTCCCGACGCAGCAAAGACCGTGCAGGCCGAGTACACCCGGCGCCTCCAGACCCTGTCTGAGACATGCGCGAAAAGCTGCCCGGCAGAGGTTCAGACCGTCCTGAAACGCCTGAGTGCCCAGCCGTCCCCCGCCCTGACTCCCGTGACGGCACCTGTGAAGGGCCAGAGCGTCACGCCGGGACTGGCGGCGCGGGTCACGGCCCCCACGCTGGCCGCCCGCGCGCCCCTGGTGAACTTGGCCACCCTGAAAGCCGCGAACCTGCCCCAGCTGCTGAACCCGGCCGCGCGCGCCCCCACCGCGCCCACTGACTCCATCTGCTCGGCGCTGGCAGGCACCGTCCCGACGGCCGGGCTTCCGCTGGGGCAGGTGCTGACCCTGCTGGAACTGATTTTCGCCGGTGACCTGCAGACCGACCCCACGCGCGTCGGCTGGCCCAATCAGGGACGCGGCACTCGCAACTGGCCGAACCTGCCCCAGCCGGGCGACCCACCCTACGCGAAAACGCCCCCTGCCGACGTGCTCGGCCGCCTCCTGAACCTCAAGAGCGGCAGCGGCAAGGGCGTGACCATCCACGTCCTCGACACGGCCAGCGCCACAGAGGACACCTTCACGTACAGCGGCCAGTATTACAACGTGCCCTTCACGGATCGCCCCCACCACGGCCGGGCCATCGGCGAGATCGCGCAGGCGGTCGCACCCGGCGCGGCCGTGCAGTACCGGCAGGTGTGCGACAAGGACGGCACCTGTTCCACCCTGAAGACCGTGCAGGCCCTGTGCGCCGTTGCGGCCGAGGCCCGGCGCGGCGGGCGGCACGTCGTGAACCTCAGCGTGGGCGGCCCGAACCCCACGCGCGGCCTGGAACTCGCACTGCGCGAGGTGGCCGCGCTGGGCGTGCCGACCGCCGCCAGTTACGGCAACCGCGACGACTGCGCCGGGCTGGTCGCCGGGGACCGCTGCAACCATTACCCTGCCGACTGGACCCGCGCGTTCGATTTCGGTCCGGCGGTCAACCTCGCGTCCCGCAGTCTGCGGCCCACCATGCTGCTCAGCGTGGCCGGGTGGGACATCGCGGGGCAGCAACTGGCCACGTACAACCGGGGAGTGGGGAACCCCGGCGTGCTGACCGAACCGCCCAGCGTGCAGGCCCCGGGCGAATTCTGGCTGGGCGCTTACCCGTACTTCGGCACCAGCTTCGCCGCGCCGGTCGTGAGTGGCGTGCTGGCAAACTGGATGAGCTGCCAGCCCGGCGTGCCCCTGCTGCCGCTGATCACCACGCCCGGACAGGCGCCCATCGCGGCCAGCGTCGTGAACGCCTGCCCCTGATACGGATTCCGCCATGCCCCCCGTGACCCGCCACCTGGGCAGGTGGTCATAACCGCTTGACCACCCTACCGGGTGTATCTCTACAATGCTCTATGAAACTTCTCACACTCGGTGGAGCGGCGGTCGAGGGCGTCACGTACCGCCGTGAGAAGCCACTGCTGCTGCTGGCGTACCTGTGCCTCGAAGGCCCGCAACCCCGCCGCCGCCTTGCCAGCCTGTTCTGGCCGGACGCAGCCAACCCCATGAACTCACTGGCGCAGAACCTCATTCGCCTGCGCGCCCTGCCCGGCGCGGTCCTCGAACAGGGGGGCCGCGTCGAGGCCCTGATCCCCAGCGACGCCCAGGCCTTCCGTGACCACTGCCTCGCCGCCCGCCCCGCCGACGCCCTGGCCCTGTACCACGGCGCGTTCCTCGACGGCCTGAACATCACCCTGAACCCCGACCTCGAGGAGTGGTTGCTCGACACCCGCGAAACCCTGGCCCGCGAAGCCCGCGCCGCGCACCTGACCCAGGCCGAACACCACCACGCCCACGGCGAACATCCCCAGGCGCACGCGCACGCCACCCACGCCTACCACGTGCCCGGCGCCCCCCCCTGCGACCCCGAGGACCTCCTGCGCCTCTGGCAGATCCTGGGCCACACCGACCACCCACTGACCCTCACGCTGCGCCGCGACGCCAGCGAACTGGCCCTCACCCTCCCCGCACCCGCCCCCACGCTGCCTGCCACCCCCCTGATCGGCCGCGCCGCCGAACTCGCCGCCCTGGCCGCCCTGCCACCCGGACAGATCGCCTGGATCAGCAGCCCTCCGGGCCTCGGCAAGACCGCCCTGCTCGACCACCTCGCCGGGCACGGCTGGCGCGTCCTGCCCGCCCGCAGCGGCCCGCCCCTGGCCACCCTGCAACCCCTCAGCGCCCACCCCCTGAGCAGTGCCGCCGACGCCTTGAACCTCCTGCGCGACACCCGCCTGAAACTCGCCCTCGACGACTGGGAAGACATGGACGACGCCACCCGCACCGTCCTGACCCTCGCCGCCCGCCAGCACCCCGGCGCGACCCTCGCCATCACCGCCCGCCAGCCCCCCGCGCTGCCCACCCCCCACCACCTGCCCCTGCACGCCCTGACCGAACACGACCTGCAGGCCCACCCCGGCGCGCACGCCGCCACCGGCGGCCACCCCACCCTGCTCGCCGCGCACCTGAACGGCACCCCCCCCGAACAGACCCTCGACGCGCACCTGACCCTCCTCGGCCCGGACCACCGCCACCTGCTGATCGCCCTGGCCGCGCAGGAACCCCCCAACCTCGCCGCCACCCGCGCCGCCCTGAACCTGACCCCCGACACGCTGGCCGCCACGCTGCACACCCTGACCCGCGAGGGCCTCACCACCCCGGACGGACAGGTGCTGACCACCACCGCCCGGCAACTCCTGAACGCCCACCCCCTGACCACCACCCTGACCCACCTGCACCTCGCCCGCCACCACCCCAGGGAAACCGCCTGGCCCCACTGGCTGGCCGCCCGCCACTACTGGGAACCGCACGACCTCCCCGCATGCGCCGCCGCCGCCCACTGGCACGCCGACCAGCAGATGAAAAGCGGCCACCCGGCCAGAGCCGCCAGGACGCTGGAAAGCGCCCCGCAGACCGACGCCGTGAACCTCCTGCGAGGCTGGGCGGAACTGAGAACCGGCAACGCCACCGCCGCGCAACGCACCGTGGACGACACCCACCCCACCCCCACCCACCGCCCCCGACCCTGGCAGATCCTGGCCGCCGCCTGCGCCCTGAAACTCGGCCACCTGAACATCCTGCGCGAACTGCTGGACACCCTCGACCACACCGGCGCCCCACCCGAAGCCCGCACCGTTCACCTGCGCGGCATGCTCGCCCTGCGCGAAGCGCGGGACGCCGAAGCCAGAACCCTCTTCCGGCAGGCAGGCCTGCGCTTCCGCAGCGAAGGCCTGCCCGGCGACGCCGTCATCGCAGAATCCCTGGTCGCCATGCTGAACGTCAGGCAGGGCCAACCCGTCCACGCCGCCTTCAGGGACGTCCTGCACGCCTCACGCCCATTCCCCCGCGAACGCGTTCACGTCCTCACCAACTACGTGTACTCCCTGACCGCCACGCACGCCCCCGACACCGACGTGAACGCCGCCTACGAAGAAACCGTCACCCTGGCCGAACAGACCAACGACCTCGAAGGAGGCGCCGCCGCCTGGAACACCTGGGGCGTCCACGCCCACCTCGCCCGCGACTACGAACAGGCCGCCCACCGCTACCGCCGCGCCCTGCACCTCGTCGAAGGCACCGGCAACCTCAGACTCCACGGCCTCATCCAGAGCAACCTCAGCGAACTCACGGACGACCACGCCCAGCTCGCCGCGACCCTCGACCTCCTGAGCAGCGCAGGCCACGACACCCTCAGCCAGACCATCCAGAACAACATCCTGCGCTGAACCGCCACAGAAAAGGGGATTCGAGCGTGTCGATGCTCGAATCCCCTTTGTGGTACTGGTGCTTTACACGCTGATTTCTGCGAACCTCGCGTTTTCCTGGATGAAGGTTTTGCGGGGGGCGACTTCGGTGCCCATGAGGTTCTCGAAGACTTCGTTGGCGACGATGAGGTCTTCGATCCCGACGCGTTTGAGGACGCGGGTTTCGGGGTTCATGGTGGTGTCCCAGAGCTGGTCGGCGTTCATCTCGCCGAGGCCTTTGAAGCGTTGGATGTCGTACTTCTTGCCTTCGCGGGTGGCCTGGGCGACGGCGACTTTCAGGGAGTCGTTGTCGTACAGGTAGGTGCCTTTCTTCTCGCGGCCGATCATGATGCGGTACAGGGGCGGCTGGGCGATGTACAGGTACCCGGCTTCGACGATGGGGCGCATGTAGCGGTAGAAGAACGTCAGGAGCAGCGTGGCGATGTGCCCGCCGTCCATGTCGGCGTCGGTCATGATGATGATCTTGTGGTAGCGGAGGTTGCTCAGGTCGAAGTGCATGCGGTCGCCGGTGCCTTCGACGCCGGCGCCGATGGTGCCGATCAGGGCGCGGATTTCGGCGTTCTTGAGGATCTTGTTCAGTTCGGATTTCTCGACGTTCAGGATCTTGCCGCGCAGGGGCAGGATCGCCTGGAAGCGGCGTTCGCGGCCGCCTTTGGCGCTGCCGCCGGCGCTGATGCCTTCGACGATGAACAGTTCGCTTTCGGTGGGGTCCTGTGACGAGCAGTCGGCGAGTTTGCCGGGCAGGTCGTCGTTTTCCAGGGGGTTGCTGCGGCGGACGATGTCGCGGGCCTTGCGGGCGGCCTCCCGGGCGCGGGCGGCTTCGGCGGCTTTCTCGACGATGGTCTTGCCGACCTTGGGGTTCTCTTCGAGGAACTCGGCGAATTTCTCGCCGACGACGGCGTTCACGGCGGTCTGCGCTTCGCTGTTCAGCAGTTTGACTTTGGCCTGCGATTCGAATTGCGGGTCCTCGACTTCCACGCTGACCACGCAGTAGATGCCTTCGAGGAGGTCGTCGCCGCTGGGCATGGGGTTCCCGGCTTTGATCATGTTCTTGTCTTTGGCGTACTTGTTCAGGATGCGGGTGTACGCGGTTTTGAAGCCGGTCAGAGGGGTGCCGCCGTCGCGGGTGCGGATCATGTTGGCGTACGTGAGGATGTTGTCGCTGGCGTAGGTGTTGGCGTGGATGAACGCGACCTTGACGTTCACGCCGCTGTGGTGGCCGGTCATGACGATGGGCTGGTCGTACAGGAGTTTGGTGTCGTCGGTGACGAGTGCGCGGGCGAAGTTGGCGATGCCGCCTTTCTCGTGGAAGGTTTCTTCCTTGATTTCGCCGCCGTGCAGTTCGGTGCGTTCGTCGCGGATGACGATTTTCAGACCCGTCAGGTACCCGAGTTCACGCAGGCGGTTGCGGATGCGGTCGTAGTTGAACTGGTTGTCGAATTCCTTGAAGACGGTGGGGTCCGGCTGAAAGGAGACGCGGGTGGCCCAGGTGACGCCTTCGGGGGTGGTGCCTTCGTCGCGCAGGGGTTTGACGAGCATGCCCTTCTCGAAGCGGACGTTGTGCAGGTGGCCGTGTTTGTTGACGGTCACGTCGAGGTAGGTGCTCAGGGCGTTCACGACGGTGCTGCCGACGCCGTGCAGGCCGCCGGAGACCTTGTAGGCGCCCTGGCCGAATTTGCCGCCGGCGTGCAGTTCGCTGAAGATCACTTCGATGGCGGGGCGGCCCTTGCTCTGCATGATGTCGATGGGGATGCCGCGTCCGTCGTCGGTGACGGTGGCGGCGCCGTCGGCGTGCAGGATGACGTGGATTTCGGTGGCGAATCCGGCGAGGCCCTCGTCGATGCCGTTGTCGATGATTTCGGTCAGGAGCTGGTGGTAGCCGTCGATGCCGGTGCCGCCCTGCACGTACATGCCGGGGCGTTTGCGCACGGCGTCCATGCCTTCGAGGACGCTGATGTCGGCGGCGGTGTAGTCGGCGCTGGGGCCGGCGGTGGTGGTGAGATCCTGAACGGCGGCGTTCTTGTCGTCGGTTTGGGTCATGGGGCTCCTGAACTGCGCGGCCCCTGGTGGGGGGCGGCGCGTGGGGGTGGGTGGGTGATGGTGGGGCGCTGCGTGCGCCTGCCGTGTCTGTTCAGTATACTACCAGGGTTGAAAAGGGTCAAATATATACGTATATAGCGTAATACGCCGGGCAACTCGTGCCGCTGCCCCACCTGCCAGAAACACCGTCTGGGCCGCGCCGGAACCCACAGCGCACAGACGCGCCCACGCCCGCACCGCCACGCTGCGCCCACACCCGGCCTCCCAGACCGCAGAATAGAAGCCCGATGCACCGCGCCCACCTGATGACCAGCCTCCTGCTGCTGAGCCCCGCCGCAGCCGCGCAGGACACGGCCCCCGGCCCGGCCGCGCCCCCACCCAGCGCCTGCGCCCTGCCCGGCACGCCCCTGCCCACCCGCACCCGCAGCGTGTTCATCCTCGACACCAGCGGCAGCATGCGCGGCATCGGGGACGGCCGCGCCGACATCTTCAGCCGCGTGCGCAGCAGCATCGACCGCTACGTGCAGACCCACCAGCCCGACGAGGCCGAACTCCTAACCTTCGACGCCGGACTGCGCAGCCGCGCGCACTTCGAGCAGCCCGCCCGCAACCCCGCCTGGACAGCCGCGCTCGGCGCCCTGAAAGCCGACGGCAGCAACACCCACCTGTACCGCAGCCTCCAGGCGGCCCTGACCCCCCTGAACGCCGAACCCGGCCGCGCCACCACCGGTGAGGCCGCCCCCCTGACCACCGTGTTCGTCCTGACCGACGGCATCGACAACGACACCGCCCGGCCCGCCGTGACCGCCAGCGCCGCCCTGGACGCCTTCCGCGCACGCGGCCCGCTGGACCGGCTGTACTACGTGGCGCTCGGCACCGACATCCCCGCCGACGCCCGCGCCGCCCTTCAGGCCAGCGCCTACGCCAGCGGCCTGACCCTCCCGGTCGGCACGCCCCCCACCCTGGACGCCCCCGGCCTGGAAGGCGGGCTGCTGACCATCACCGACCCGGACGCCGCGCCCAGCCCCTTCCCGGACACCACGCCCCTGACCCTCACCCCAGGCACCGGCGCCTCCCGCCTGCGCCTGAACGACCCACCCGTCACGGGCGGCCAGCTGAGGCTCCTGAACCTGCCCGCCCGCAGCGGCGCGGCCCTGCTGTGCGCCCCGCCCGTGACCGGCCCGGACCGCGTGGCCCCCCGGCCCCGGCAGGTGCTGCTGCGCCTGAACACCCAGCCCCCCCTGCGGTGGCTGAACCCCGGCGCGGACCGCACCCTGAAAGCCGGAGAGGACGTGATCCTGCGCTACCGCACGCCCCCCGGCCTGAGGCTGGACCAGGTGACCCTGAGCGGCGCGGCTGGCCTGCGCGCGCAACTGCACACCCAGCCCGGAGGCCGCGAACTGGCCGTCCAGCTGACCGGCGACGGCCTGAACGCCGGACAGACCGTCACCCCGGTCCTGTCCATTCCGGGCCTGCCGCCCCACCCCCTGCCCGACGTGACCGGCGCGCCCGGCGGCCGCCTGCCACCCGCCCCCGCCACACCACCCGTGCCCACCTCGCCCACCGCCACCCCACCCGCGCCCGACCGACCGACGCGGCCCATCCTGGTCTGGATCACCGGACTGGCCCTGGCCGCCGCGCTGCTGCTCGGCTGGCGCGCCCGCCCCCACCGCGCCGCCCCCGCCCCGCGCCCCGCCCGCCCGACCGCCCCCACACCCGTCGAGGGCCTCGAGTACCGCGACGACCGCACCATCTCGCTGGTCGGCGCGGACGGCGAGGTCAGCAGCATCCCCACACCCCTCGGCGGACCCTTCGACCTGGGCCAGATGGCCCGCGTACCGCACCTGAGCGGCCTGCGCGCCGAACAGCACCGCGACGGCCTGCGCATCCTGCGCATCCCCACCGACCTGGAAGTCAGCCAGGGCGCCCGCCTGCTGCAACCCGCCGACGTGGTCCGCCCCGGCACGCTGCTCGGCGTGGCCGTCGCCCGCCGCGCCCGCGCGCCCCACCCCACCCTCGGCAGCCTCGCCGGACTGGGCCTCCCGCTGGCCCTGCACAGCCGAGGTTCCGTCCTGCACGTGCGCGGCCCGTACGGCGAGCACGCCCTGCGCGTCCACGCGCCCATCACGGACCTCGGCGCGGCCCTGCACGCCCCCGCCCTGGAAGGCCTGAGCCTCAGCCTCAGCGGCCGCGACCTGCTGCTGCACCGCGTGCCCGACACCCTGCAACTGCGCGTCGCGGGCGAGAACACCGTCCTCACGCCCGGCACCCCCCTGCCCCCGCACGCCGTCGTGGACTTCCTGAACTGACCATCCTCACGCACCCCCTGAGCGGCGCGCTACGCTGCGCGTATGGAGTTCCTTCGCCTGATTCACGGGTATCAGTTCCCCAGTGGCCTCGCCCTGCTGTTTCCCACCCCGTACGCACTGGCGACCCTGATTCTGTTCGTGTGGAGTATCGCGCCCGCCGTGAAAATGCGGACCGGTGCGGGATTCATGCTCTGGTTACGGGTCACGTGGGTACTGACGCTCCTGCCGGCCGTGACGGGCGTGATTCTGGCGCTGGGCGGCGCGAAAGTCCCGAGCGCCACCGACGTCGGCGGCGGCCTGAGCAAGTACAACTACCCGACCGACCCCAGCCGCGACTGGGAGCACTGGATGTACGCGGGCCTGTGCGTCATCAGCCTGTACGTGATCGAAGTCCTGGTCCGCGGCCGCCTGATCGAGCACCGCGTGGGCCTGCGCTTCCTGCCGGTCGCCACGCTGTTCCTGTACGGCTGCGCGTACATGATCGGGCGGGTCGCGGTGTTCCCCGGCAGTACGCCCGGCACCTGACCCCCGGCACCTGACCCCCGGTACCTGAGGCCGGGCGGGGTTGTCTGCCACGGTCAGACGCGTGGCAGAGTGCGCGTGGCAGGGTAGAGGCATGACGGACTCCCGCCAGAATGACCGTGGCGTTCCGTGCAGCGCCACAGACCCCAGTGAACTGACCGGCGCACATGAACTTCGCGTCAGGGGCCGTTCACACGCGCCCGCTCCCGCTGTGGTCAGGTGTGACCCCATGCGCCGACTTTTCCTGACCCTCCTGACGCTCGGCAGCGTAGCTGGCCCGACCGTGGCTGGCCTGACCCTGACCGGCCTGACTCTGGCTGGCCTGACCCTGACCGGCGTGGCCCGTGCTGCGCCCACCCCTGCCACCGTCACCGTGAAATCCGGCGACACCCTCTTCCTGATCGCGCAGCGCAGCGGCGTCAGCGTGAACCAGTTACGCGCCCTGAACGGCCTGAAAGGCGACCTGATCCGCGCCGGGCAGGTGCTCCGCATAAGCGGAAGCGCTTCCGCCCAGGCCGCGCCCGCCCAGCGGCACACCGTGAAGAAAGGCGACACCCTCAGCCTGATCGCGCGCCGCTACGGCGTGACCGTCGCCGCCCTGAAAGCCGGGAACAGCCTGACAGGCAGCGCCATCCAGGTCGGGCAGATCCTGAAGATCCCGCCCCGGCGGGCCGCTCCCACCCGCCCCCCGACCTCGGAGGTCCGCACCGTGTACCGCTACGTGCGCGTGACCGCCACCGACACGGCCGCCGTCCTGGCCGCCCGCTACCGCCTGAGCGTGGACGAACTGCGCCGCCTGAACGGCCTGAACACCGCGCGACTGATCGTGCCGGGCCGCAAGATGCTGGTCCCGTCGCGCGTGCCGGTGCCCATCCCGCCCCGGCCCATCAACAAGGCCGTGACCTTCAAACGCCTGACGCCCCTGAACGTACCCGTCGAGATCGCCAACGTGGACCTGCGCCACCGCAACACGCTGATCGCGCCGGTCCTCGCCAGTTCCCGCGTGGCGTTCGGGACCGGCGCGCGCGTCAGTCAGCTGGCCCGCAGCAGCGGCGCGAAAGTCGTGATCAACGGCAGTTACTTTCACACGCAGACGTACGCGCCCGCCGGGGACATCGTCATGCAGGGCCGCCTGCTCACCTGGGGCCGCATTCCCATGGCGCTGGCCATCACGCCCGACAACCGAGCGTCCATCCGTGTCAGCAGCACGCCCGTCCTGGGCCGCCCCTTGGACAGCAGCTGGGCCGGCATGGAAACCGTGATCGCCACCGGCCCCCGCATCCTCAGCGGCGGGCAGGTGAACACCCGGTACAGCAACGCCTTCCACGACCCGGCCCTGTTCGGCCGGGCGGCCCGCAGCGCCGTCGGCCTGATCGGGAACCGCGACCTGGTGCTGGTCAGCACGCAGGTGAAACTCACGACCACCGAGATGGGCCGCGTCATGGCCCGCCTGGGCGTGAAAGACGCCCTGCTGCTCGACGGGGGCAGCTCGACCGGCATCGCCTGGAACGGCCGAGCCGTGATCGACAGCGTCCGCAAGGTCAGTTACGGCATCGGGGTGTTCACGGACTACACCGGCCGCCGTTACGTGCGCTGACCCGACCGCATCGTCTGGTCGGGTCACACGGACTCCGTCTGAATGGGCTGCGAAGGCCGTTCAATCCGAGCGGGAGAGAAACGGGTTCCGGACGTGGGGCTGGCAACCCGGTGGGGTTCCGGGTTGTCAGCGAAATAAAACTTCAGGGCAGACCAGCGATGAACACGCAGCGCTTACCTCTCGTTTACCCCTGCGCCTTGAGGGGGGAGGCTGGGAGGGGGTGAGCAGGAATGGCGTTACAGAAGACGTTTCCGGCCAGCAGCGGCAGGCGGCGGGCGCGGACAGTCGGCGCGGCGGTCAGGGAGACGAGGACCGGCGAGCGGGTCGGGGTGCGGCGCATGGGTGTTCCTCCTGCCCGCCCGGTGGGAGTGACCGGACCCATGCCCGCATCCTGTCTGCCTGCGGGCCGTGCCTGTTCGGGCCTGCGTTCGGGCCTGCCGCTGCGTGACGGCGTTCCGGCGGGCCTGCCGGGGCATGCTTTACCATGCGCGGATGTTGACCTTCTCCTGCCAGTCTCGTTCCGTTCCGGTGCGCGCATGAAACCCGAGCAACTTCAGTCGCAGCTGACGCGCGTGCTCAGCGAGGCCATCTCGGGCCTGCGGGACCCGCGCGTGCCCATGATCGTGACCGTCGAACGGGTCAGCCTGACCAGCGATTACGGCATCGCGCGGGTGTACGTGAGCGCCATGACCGGCGACATGGACGACCTGCTCGACGCGCTGCGCGGCGCGCGCGGGCACCTTCAGCGGCAGGTGGCGGATCAGGTGAAACTGCGCCGCACGCCCACCCTGGAATTCCACGCCGTGTCGGACACCATCCTGTGACCGCGCCCGCCAGCCCTCCAGTCGGTCCTTCATTGACCGGGCCGACCGTGATCCGCGTGCGCTACGCCGAGACGGACGCCATGGGCGTCGCGCATCACGCCACGTATCCGGTGTGGTTCGAGGTGGCCCGCACGGACCTGATGAACGCCCTGGGCCTGCCGTACCGGGAGGTCGAGGCGCGCGGTTACTACCTGATGCTCTCGGGCCTGAACGTCGAGTACCGCCGCGCCGCCCGTTACGACGACACGCTGCACGTCCTGACGCGCGTCACGTCCGTGCGTTCCCGCACCCTGACGTTCACGTACGAGGTCCGGCGCGGCGACGAACTGCTCGCCACGGGCGAGACGCGCCACATCGCCACCGATCACGCCTACCGCCCCGCCCGCCTGCCCGACGACGTGCTGGCCTCGCTGTCCGGCCCGCCCGGCGCGTGACCGGCGCCTGCCGTGCGGTAGACTGCGCCGCACATGAGTAACCTGTCGCGCACCCTGCCCATCAAGCGCGCCGCGCACGTCTACCTGATCCGCGACGGGCACCTGCTGCTGGTCGAGGAACGCATGGACGACGGCAGCATCTTCTACGGCCTGCCCGGCGGGAAAGCGAACGCCGGAGAGACCCTCGGGGACGCCGCCGTGCGTCAGGTGCTGTACGAGACGGGCCTGACCGTCACGGACCTGATGTTCGTCAGCCTGCTCGAGGGCGAACTGCTGCCCGGCACCCGCAACGAGTGCTACGCGATCTTCGGGCGGTTCACCGCGACCTTCCACGGCGAACTGGACCCCACCGACCCCGAGGTGGTGGGCGTCAAGTGGGTGCCGTTCGAGCAGGTCGAGGCGCTCGTCCGCTACGGCCCGCCGCCCGAGGTCGAGGAACGCAACCCGCTGATCTGGGTGCCCACCCGCGACTTCGTGCGCGGCCAGCCCCGCGCGTACTACCCGATCTAGGCCCGGTTCCCGGTGCGCCCGGCTGCCCGCCCGTCCAGTCTGCGCCCCTGCCGCCTGCACCGGTGGGTACTGGCCGGACTGCTGCTGACCGGCTCACTGCTGACTGATCCGCCGCTGCTGACTGGCCCACTGCTGTCGGCCGCCGCGCAGACCACGCCGGCAGCGGCGCCCGCCGCGCAGGCCCGCCCGGTGGGGGACACCCTGTACCCCACGCTGGGGCAGGCAGGACTGGACGCCGTGCACTACGACGTGCACCTGAGCGTCACGCAGCCCGGCACCCGCGCCCTGAGCGGCGACGTGACCGCCCTCCTGCGCGCTACGCGTGACCTGCCGCTGATCAGCCTGGACTTCCTGGGTCCGGCCGTCACCGTGGCCCTGTGGAACGGCCAGCCCGTCCCGTTCCGGCAGGACCACACGGCCGGGAAACTGCTGGTGCTGCGCGCCCTGCCTGCCGGTCAGGAGGCCCGCGTGACCCTGCGCTACGCGGGCGTGGCGGGCGTCCTGCCGGACCCGGTGTTTCCGTTCACGCTGGGCTGGCAGGCCGTGCCGGACCCGCTGAACGTGGGGGGCGGCGCGAACTTCGCGTTCAGCGAACCGGACGGCGCACGCACCTTCATTCCGGTCAACGACCACCCCTCGGACCCCGCCACGTTCACCGTCACCCTGACCGTCCCGCCCGGCACGGCCGCCGTCGCCAGCGGCCAGCGCGTACGCGTGACCGACACGCCCGCCTCGCCCGACAGGCCCGCCGCGCACACCGTCACCTTCGACCAGACGCGGCCCATTCCCACCTACACCCTGGCCGTGCACATCGGCCCGCTCGAAGCGGTGGACCGCCCGCCCGTGAACGTCGGTCCCGGCGGCGCGCCCGTCGCCCTGCGCGACTACTTTCCGCCCGGCACGCCGGACACGGTCCGCGCCCCGTACCGGCGCACCGGCGAGATCCTGACCTTCCTGAGCGACTGGTTCGGACCGTACCCGTTCCGCACGTACGGGTCGGCGGTCGTCACGCCGCGCCTGCCCGCCCTGGAAACTGCCGGCCTGTCCACCATGCCCGTCACGTCCAGCAGTGACCGGGTGCTCGTGCACGAGACGGCGCACCAGTGGTTCGGGAACAGCGTCCTGCTGCGCGACTGGTCCGACGTGTGGCTCAACGAGAGTTTCGCCACGTACGCCGAACTGCTCTGGCAGGAACACCAGGGCCAGAACACGCAGGCGCTGACAGACGCGTGGTACGCGACCCTGCAACGGCGCGGCACCCGGCCCCTGGTCGCCGCCACCCCCGCAGAGATGTTCGACAGCACCGCCTACCAGCGCGGCGCCCTGGCCCTGCACGCCCTGCGCCGTCAGGTCGGAGACGACTCCTTCCGCACCTTCCTGCGCGGCTACGCCCAGGGCGGCGCAGCGACCCCGTCAGCCGCTCCGGAAAGGGCCGCTCAGGTGGTCGGCACAGGCGACCTGCTGGCCTACACCCGCCGCACCCTGGGAGAGCAGGCTGAGCGGGTCCTGAGGGACTGGGTGCAGAGTTCCGCGCTGCCGCCGGCCCCCTGACAGAACCCCCTGACCGAGCGGTGGCCTTGAAGGACCCCTCAGGGAATCCTGATCAGCCCTTAAGGAACGTGGGGTATCTCACGTTAGCGGCTGCTGGCGGTGTACGCTCGGCTCATGTGGCCATTTGGAAAGAGCACCGCTGACCGCGTCAAGGACGCCATCAACGAAAACCCCGTTCTCGCCCCCCTGGGCCTCAATGTGAGTGAAAGCCGTGGCACCGTCACGGTCACCGGGGAGGTGCCGCGTCAGCCGGTCGTGGGCCTGATCGGCGCCGTGGTCGAAGGCATCAGCGGCGTGAAGACCGTGGATACCAGCGGCGTGACTGTCCTTCAGCAGGCCAGCGCGCCCGTGCAGCCCGCGCCCGACGCACCGGCCGCGACGGTCAGCACGCCCGACCTGAGCCCGGCCGACGCGAAGCTGGACGCCGAGGTCAAGGAGATGGAGGACCGCAGCCGGATCGCCAAGGCTGTCCTGAAGGCCCTGCGCGGCAACGTGGAACTCGCCGACGATCCCATCGACGTGCTGCAGAGCGGCAAGAGCGTCATTCTGCGCGGCGTGGTGGACAACGAGCACGAGCAGCGCCTCGCCGAGAAGCTCGCCCGTGAAGTCGATGGGGTCGCCTCCGTGGACGCCAGCGGCCTGCGCGTCGCGGCCGGCGCGAAGGAACTCGCCAAGGAGAAGGACACCAGCACGGGCGACACCGTGTACACCGTGAAGTCCGGCGACACCCTGGGCGCCATCGCGCAGAAGTACTACGGGAACGCCGCCGAGTACAAGAAGATCGCGCATTACAACAACATCAGCAACCCGGACCTGATTCAGGTCGGGCAGAAGATCCGCATTCCCGGCTGATACGGAGCAGTCTTCAGGGTGGGCCGGTCTTCACGGGGACCGGCCCGCCTGCTGTCAGCGTGCGGGCCGGGTCCGCCTTTGGTGGGACGAGCGGGTGGGGTGCGCGGCGCTACGCTGGGCGGCATGATGAAGGTCATGGGAGCGGTTCGGGAACCGGGCGGGTCACGCGGGGTGCGTGGCGGGCCGCTGCGTGACCTGACCGACCCCGGCACGTACCGCGCGGCGGCGTACGTGCTGCTGACCCTCCCGGCGGGCGCGCTGGTGGCCGCGCTGCTGACGGTGGTCGTGGCGGGCGGCCTGCTGACCCTGCCGGTCCTGATCGGCGCTCCGGCGCTGGTGGGGGCGGTGTGGCTGGTGGGGGCGCTGGGTGACGTGCAGCGGCGACTGGCGGGCGTGCTGGGCGTGTCGTTCACCCGTCCGGCGCCCGGTTCGTACGCCGGGGTGCTGGCGTGGCTGGGCGCGCAACTGGCGTCCCCGGTCACGTACCGGACGCTGCTGTTCCACGCGGTGCAGTTGCCGCTGGGGGCGCTGTGCTGGCTGGTGCTGGCGGCGCTGCTGGTGGTGGCCCTGATGGGTCTGTCCGCTCCGGCGTGGGCGTTGGGGTCGGTCGTGCCGATCGTGTGGAACGAGTGGACCGTGCAGCCCGGCCCGGTGGCCGTGGCGGGCCTGACGCTGGCCGGGCTGGGTGTGCTGATCGTCACGGCGGGTGTCCTGAACCTGATGGGCCGCATGTGGACCCGGCTGGCGGCGGCCCTGCTGACCCTGGACGTGGGTGACGAGGCGGCGCGGCGCGAGGTGATCGCCCTGCGCCGCGCCGCCGGGCGGGTCGCGCTGGGTGACGACCTGACCGCCACGCTGGGCGACCTGACCGCGCAGGCGCTGGCGGCCAGCACGGCGGCACAGGTGGCGGTGTACGCCCCGGACGGCACGCTGCGGGCCGCCACCCCGCAGGCGGATCTGGGCGCCGCGCCCGCTGAAGTGGCGCCGTGCTGGCCGTCGCCGGGCGAGGCGAACGTGCTGCCCCTGCCGGACGGCGGGTTGCTGGCGGTGCTGCCCGTGTCGCTGCCCGCGTCGGCCGGGACGCTGGAGGGGGGCACGCTGCGCGCCCGCTACCGTCCCGGTGTGCGGCCCGGCGCGGATGAACTGGCGTTCCTGCTGAGCATCGCCGATCACGCGGGGACGGCCCTGCACGCCGCGCAGTTGATCGAGCGGGCCGGAGCGCGTGCCGGAGAGCAGGAACGCGCCCGGCTGGCCCGCGAACTGCATGACAGTGTCGCGCAGGCGCTGTACGGGATCACGCTGGGGGCCAAGACGGCGCGCGCCACGCTGGAACGCGATCCGGCCCGGACGCTTCAGAGCCTGGATTACACCATCCGGCTGGCCGAGGGCGGCGTGTCCGAGATGAAGGCGCTGCTGTTCAGTCTGCGCCCCGACGCGCTGGAGGAAGGTGGCCTGATCGCCGCGCTGACGCAGCACGCGCACGCCATGGAAGCCCGGCACGGCCTGAAGGTGCACGCCGAGTTGCGCCGCGAACCGGACCTCGCGCCGGACGTGCAGGCCGCCGCGTACCGCGTGGCGCAGGAGGCGCTGCACAACGTCGTGAAGCACGCCCGCGCCTCGCAGGTGTGGGTGTCGCTGGTGCAGGACGGCCCGCTCGTGACCCTGACCGTCCGTGATGACGGGCGCGGCTTCGACCCGCAGGCGCAGGGGCGCGGCACGCTGGGGCAGCGCAGCATGCGTGAGCGGGCCGCCGGGGCCGGAGGCACCCTGAGCGTGGAGTCCGCGCCGGGAGAGGGCACGGCCGTCACCCTGACCATCCCGGCGGCCGTTCCTGCTGCGGGCGAGGTGGGCGCGTGACGACCGTTCCGCCCTCGCGGCCGCTGCTGCCGGTGCTGGCGCGCATGGCGGCCGGACTGCTGCTGGCCGGGGGGGGCGCGTTGCTGGCGTGGCAGAACGTCACGCTGCACCCCACGCCCGGCATGAGCGTGCTGGACACGCCCCTGAGCGTTCCGCTGGACGGGCCGCTGCCACTGGACCTCGCGCAGAGCGCCGCCCTGACCTTCAGCGGCGACCTGGTGGACGTGACCCTGCGCGCACTGCCGCCGGGCAGCGCCCTGGCCGTGCAGGGCCGCGTGCATCACCGCGCCCGGAACCCCGTGCAGGCCGACGTGACCCGCCAGGGCCGCGCCCTGAGCGCCGCGCTGACCCTGCGTGTGCAGCCGCTCGGGCAGCGCGGCGTGATCGTCACCGGGCCGGAACCCGTGCAGCACACCGCCGCGCTGACCCTGTCGCGCGACGTGCCGTTCACGCTGGGGAGCCGCACCACGTACGGCGACACGACCGCCGACCTGAGTGCGCTGCGGGTGCGGTTCCTGACGCTGCGCAGCGACAGTGGCCGTCAGACCCTCACGCTGCCTGCCCGTCCTGCCGGGCCGCTGAGCGTCGTGACCCGCAGCGGGCAGGTCAGCGTGACCGCTCCGCCCGGTTCGGCGCCGGACGCGCTGCGCGTGAACACCGCCAGCGGCAACCAGACCCTGGACCTGGCTGCCATGCGGACCCAGACGCTGGGCGTGGGGACCGAGAGCGGCGACGTGCGCCTCACGCTGCCGACCGTCACGGGCCGCGCCACCCTGACCACCGACAGCGGCAACCTGACCGTGACCGCCACGCCCAGCACGCGCGGCAACCTGGACATCCGCACCCAGCGGGGCGACGTGACCCTGCGCGTGCCGCCCGCCCTGAAGGTCCGGGTGCGGTTCACGGACCGTGATTCGCTGTCCTGGCCGCGCGGCGCGCCCGCCCCCCTCGCCCCGGACCTCGACGTGTTCGTGGACGCTCCACGCGCGAATTTCACCCTGACCCCCCTGGAGGACACCCCATGACCCCATCCACCCCACCCGCCCAGGCCGTGCGCGTCCTGCTGGTCGACGATCACGCGGTCGTCCGCCAGGGCCTGCGTCTGTTCCTGGGCCTCGACCCCCTGATCGACGTGATCGGCGAGGCCGCCAACGGCGAGGAGGCCCTCGCGCAGGTCGCCGCGCTGCAACCCGACGTGGTCATCATGGACCTGATGATGCCCGTCATGGACGGCATCACCGCCACCCGCGCCCTGAAACGCGCGCATCCGGACACCGAGGTCATCGCCCTGACCAGCACCCTGGAGGAACACAAGGTGAACGGCGCCATCGAGGCCGGGGCGATCAGTTACATGCTCAAGGACGCCTCGTCAGACACCCTGGCCGACGCCATTCACGCCGCCGCGCGCGGCGAGGTGCGCCTGCACCCGGAAGCGGCCCGCCGCCTCGTGCGGGACTTCCGGGGCGGCGAGATGCGCGAGACCCTGACGCCCAAGGAAACCATCGTGTTGCAACTGATCGCGCACGGGTACAGCAACCGTGACATCGCCGCCGATCAGAACGTCAGCGAGGCCACCGTGAAAACCCACGTGTCGCGCCTGCTGGGCAAACTCGGCCTGGACAGCCGCACCCAGGCGGCGCTGTACGCCCTGAAGAACGGTGTCGCCAGCCTGGACGGCGTGGACCTGTAACCGCCTTCTTCGATCCCCCTTTGTCGCGTATAGTGGATGAATGTCCACTGTGCGCGACGAGACGACAGACGCCATCGCCCAGCGGTTGCGCCTGGAACGCGAGGCGCGCGGCTGGTCCCTGGCCGACCTCGCCGCGCGTTCCGGCGTGGCCCGCGCCAGCATCAGCCGCATCGAACGCGGCGAGATGAGCCCCACGGCGGCGCTGCTCGTACGCCTCGCCGGGGCCTTCGACCTCACGCTCGCCGGACTGCTCGTCCGCGCCGAGGCCGCCGCCAGCCGCCTGACCCGCGCTGCCGACCAGCCCGTCTGGCGCGACCCGGCCACCGGCTACACCCGCACGCAGGTGTTCATGCGCCCCGACCACCCGGTCGAACTCGTGCAGGTCACCATGCCCCCCGGTGGGCAGGCCGCGCTGCCCGCCTCCTCGTACGCCCTGATCCGGCAGGTGATCCAGGTGCAATCCGGCCAGCTCACGGTCACCGAGGGCGGTGAAATCCACCACCTGCATGCCGGGGACAGCCTGGGCTTCGGCCCGCCCGCCGACGTGGTCATCGCCAACACGACCGCCAACCCCTGCACGTACCTTGTCGCACTCGCCCGGAGCTGACCCCATGACCGACCTCCAGATCACGCCGCTGACCCACGCCGCCCTGCCCCAGCTCGGGGAACTCCTGATCGAGACCGTCGCCGCCGGAGGGTCCGTCAGCTTCATGCACCCACTGCCAGAGGCACAGGCCCGCGCGTTCTGGCAGGCTTCCCTGACCGCCGCCGAGGCAGGCGGACGCGTGCTGTACGGCGCGTGGCACGGCCCCGAGCTGATCGGCACCGTCACGCTGCTGCTGGACTTCCCGCCCAACCAGCCGCACCGCGCCGAGATTGCCAAGATGATGACCCGCACGGCGTGGCGCGGCCAGGGCGTCGCCACCCGCCTCCTGAGGACCGCCGAGGCCGAGGCCGCCCGCCAGGGGCGCACCCTGCTGACGCTGGACACCTCCGTGGACGGCGGCGCCAGGAAACTCTACGAGACTGCTGGCTACACCCTGGTCGGCGAGATCCCCGACTTCGCCCTCACGCCGGACGGCCGCCTGAACGGCACGCTCATCTACTACAAGCGCCTGTAACCAGCAGAGGAGGCGGCGGGCCGCGTGTGCCACACCGCCTCCCCTCTGGGTCCGCTCAGCCCAGGTCGTCCAGCACGCTGCTCAGGTCCTTCTTCACGCAGGTGAACATTGGGGTGTCCTGCAACGTGAACATGCTCGCCTCGGTGTAACGCAGGCGGTGCACCAGATCCACGAACTCCTGCGGGTAATCGCTGTCGAAGCTCACCACGAACTCCTGATCGTCGATGCCGTACGAGTAACTGGTGTTGATACGCACGCCCTTGAACGGCACGCTGGCGTTGATGTGCTCGTCCATCATGCCCTGGCGGGAGTGCGGCGTCAGGTCGTACCACGCGCGCGTCTTCACGAACGGGTAGATGAACAGGTACTGACCCTGGCCGGGCAGGATTTCCAGGCCGTGCCCGCTGCCCTCCACGCGGTTCACGTACTGGCTGCGTTTGTTCATGGAGATGAAGTTGAACGGCTGCGTCAGGTACCCCATCAGGCGCGTGCGGTTCAGGCGGGCCTGCGATTCCTGGAAGTCGCGCACGTCGAACGCGATGCGCCACAGCATGAAGTCAACGTCGCCACGCACGCCGACCAGCGAGTACGGACGCAGGATCAGGCCCTTCTCGGCGGGCGCGTCGGTCACCCAGCCGTTCGCGGCGGCGAGGAACTCGGCCTTCAGTTCGTCGCGTTCCGCCTGCGGCAGGCGCCGGAAGGCGGGGTCCAGCTTGAAGAACGCGTAGTTCAGGAACTGCCGGTTGGCGCGGTCGGCCTCGCGGCCCGTCACCTGACCGCTCGGGTCGAGGTCCACCATCATCTTCGGGCGACCCGGACGCGCGGCGGGCGCGGGCGCTCCCGTCTCGGCGGGCATCGCACCCGCGGGGCGGGTGCCTCCGGGACCGGTGCTTTCAGGACGGCCGCTCACTTGGCACCCCCCGCGACAACCTCGCCGCGCAGGTCATGCGTCAGGCCGAAGTTCTCCCGGTACAGCGCCTGGATCGCCCCGAACTCCTCGTCGGTCAGCGGCGCGGCGTCGAAGGTCGCGGCATACTCCTCGAGGTTCTGCGCCGAGTAGATGTTCGGCAGGACGCTCGCCATGACCGGGGAACGCAGCGCGAACTGAATCGCCAGCTGCCCGATCGTGCGGCCACGGCCCTCCACGAACTGCGCCTGAAGCTGCTCGACCTTCTTCAGGCCGTCCTCCATCCAGGCCTTGCGGCGGGCGTTGGTGGTCATGCGCCAGTTGCGGTGGTCACCGGGCTCGAACTCGGTGTCCAGCGTCATGTACCCCTCCAGCAGCCCGGAGGCGTGCGGCACGCGGGCCATCACGCCCACACCCGCCGCCTCGCCCGCCGGGAGGATCGCCTCGCCCAGCATCTGCTCCAGAAGGTTGTAGATGATCTGCGTGGGCGCGCGGCGGTCCCGCACGCTGGCAATCCCTTCCTCGATCTGCCGTTCGTTCAGCGCCGGCCCCAGCGCCGTGCCGTACGCGCGGATCAGACCCTCGGATTTGGCGCGGTCCAGTTCGGCCCACAGGTCGTCGTTCAGCACGGCGTCCATGCGCGGGTTGTGCAGCTGGTAGTAGTCGATGTAATCGGTGCCCAGGCGTTTCAGGCTGCCTTCCAGCGCCTTACGCAGGTAAGCGGGCGTCCAGTCGTGCGGACGCTCCTGCTGCCCCGGACGGTCCGGGTGATTGTAGATGTCGTACCCGAACTTCGTGCCGATCACGATCTGATCGCGCACGCTGCCCAGCGCCTCACGCTGAAGCTCCTCGGCGCGGCCCGACGCGTACGTGTCCGCGTTATCGAAGAACGTGACGCCCAGATCGAACGCCCGGCGCAGCAGCCCCTTCCCCATCTCCTCGTCCTTGACGCCCCACCAGGTCGTGCCGACCGTCCACACGCCAAACCCGACCGCGCTGACGGTCAGGTCGGTGCCCTGCAACTTGCGGTATTCCATGACCGGCACTATGTCACCACCGGCCGGGGAGGGATGACCCCGAACGACCGGTCAGGCAGGCCGCCCGTCCTCCCGCACCACGCGCGGCACCGGGAACACCATCCGGAATTCCGGCGCCGCCAGCGTCAGCAGGGGCCGCGCCCCGGTCAGGGCCGGATGAAACGCGCCCTGCACTGCGCTCAGGCGGGCCGCCTGCACCTGCCCGCGCGCCTGCACGGTGGTCAGCAACGTCCTGCGTGGGCCTGCGGCGTCCGGTTCCGGCGTCAGGTCCGGCTGGGCCAGCGTCCGCCACGCCCCCGGCACCACTCCCGTCCACACCGGCACGCGCGGCCCGCCCACCCGGAATCCCAGGTGCGCCAGCATCTCACCCCCGGCCCCCGTGACCCGCACCTGCCCACCCTCGCCACGCCAGCCGTCCGGCCCGCCGCCCAGTCCACTCCCCGACCACCCGAACGCCGCGAGTTCCTTCGGAATGCCCCAGTTCCGGCGGCCCCACACCACGCTGGCCTCCGTGCTCACCACGATCCGCGTTACCTGCGGGCGCAGCCCCACCGGACTGCCACGCACCTCCGCCCACAGTAGTTCGTCATACGGCCCCACCGGCGACGACACGTACCGCACCAGCATCAGCACGCCCCGCGCGCCGAACACCGCGACCAGCCCCGCCCCCCGCAGCGTCCACGGCGGCCCGGCCCTGTCCAGCGCGGCAGCCATCATGCCGCCCAGCGTATACCCTGACCGCATGCTGAAACACGTCTCGTTCCTCACCCGCGACCTGAACGCCACCGTCGCCTTCTACGAAACCCTGGGCGCCGTCACCGAGAAGAACCTCACCACCCCCGAAGGCTACCGCCGCGCCGTCCTGCGCCTCGGCGAGGGCCGCCTCCAGTTCTTCCAGATCCCGGAACAGGCCCCCGCCCCGCACCCCCACTGGGCCGAACACATCGCCCTGCACGTCACCGGCCTGCGCGCCCTGCTGCCCACCCTGCGCGCCAGTGGCGTCACCGTCACCCGCGACCTGCAACCCAGCCCCGGCGGACGCGACATGGCCTTCGTACAGGACCCCGACGGAAGGCAGGTCGAACTGCTCGAAGGCTGAGATGCACAAAATCACCTTTTTGTTTCTCTGTAGATCAAGGAGTAAGATGGCGCCAAGCCCAGTGAATTAAATTGCTATGGAGGGATGATATGAGCCAATGGCGTGGATTTCTGTGTGTGCTTTGTCTGGCAAGCAGCTCGTCTGCCATCGCTGGAAATCTTAGGGGCGCCATGATTGTGGCCGCCGATGGTAATTTCCTTGGAACCTGCGACGGTGCGTATGGTGCGAATAGCATATCAAATGACTACAGCCGATATGGCAGCCCTTACGGCACCCACAGTATGTTTAATAAATACGGACAGTATGGTAGTGAATATGGGCAATATAGCCCGTTCAATAAATATTCCACAGTAGCGCCTTACATCATTGCTGCTGATTCTGCTTTGTTGGGAATGTTTACGAGTATTTCATATAGGCCAACGGCTGCTATTTCCCAAGCTCTTCGTAATTCTGGAGGTGCTCGAGTTACATCAAATCGCTCGGTGGCGGGAGGGATAGACCCCAACGTCCTACGGGTTGCCTGTGAGATGCCCTAAGTGAACATGTAAGCGAAGTATTGGATGCCGATCAACCTGTAGTCACTCATCCACCCAGGCGGTAGCCTGAGCGCATGACACCGACCATCGTGATCGTGCCGGGCCTGGGGGACAGCGGCCCGGAGCACTGGCAGTCCCTGTGGACCGAGAAGTTCGGCGCGGCGCGCGTGCGGCAGGACGACCCGGACCGCCCGACCCCGGCGGCGTGGTCGCAGCGGCTTCAGGAGGTGATCGAGGCGACGCCGGGTGATCTGGTGCTGGTGGGGCACTCGTGCGGGGTGCTGAACATCGTGCACTGGGCGGCCCTGACGGGCGGGCACGGGCGGGTGAAGGGCGCGCTGCTGGTCAGTCCGACCGACGCGGACCGGGCGTTCGATGAGTACCCGGCCGTGGCGCAGATGGCCCCGGTGCCCATGCAGGAGTTGCCGTTCCCGGCGCTGGTGGTCGCCAGCGAGAACGACCCGTTCGCCAGTTTCGAGCGGGCCGAGGCGTTCGCGGACGCGTGGGGCGCGGCGTTCATCTCGGCGGGTGAGGCGGGGCACATCAACGTCGCCAGCGGGCACGGCGACTGGCCGGACGGTGAGGTGCTGCTGAGCGAGGCGCTGCACGCCTGGACGCCGCCGGACATCGTGCGCTTCTGATACGGACTCCGATTGGCGGAGCGAGTAGGAGTCGAAGCGGGTTCCGGACGTGGAGTTGACAGATCGGTGGTGTTCTGATTTGTCAACGAAATAAACGGAATCCGTATGAGGGCTTGATCCAACAGCGCTGACACAGCAGAAAGGGGCCGCCTGCCGGGTTGACCGGGGCGGCCCTTCTTTCAGGGTGCACTGAGGGTTCAGTGCGGGTGGGTGGTGTTCAGGCGCTGGGCTGGGCGGGTTCGGTCTTCTCGACCGGGGCGGCGTGCTTGTCGAGCAGCGTCTCGAAGGCGCGTTTGGGCTGGGCGCCCACGACGCCTTCCAGGGGCTGGCCGTCCTTGAACAGGATCAGGGTGGGGATGCTCATGACGCGGTACTGGCCCTGCGTGACGGGGTTCTCGTCCACGTTGACCTTGCCGATCTTCACGCGGCCCTCGTACTGCCCGGCGAGTTCCTCGATGACCGGCGCGATGATCCGGCAGGGTCCGCACCAGGGGGCCCAGAAGTCCACCAGGGTCAGGCCGCTGGCGATTTCGTCGTTAAAGTTGCTGTCCGTGAGTTCCACAGGCTTCATGTCCGTCACTATACGCCCGGGGGGCATGTCTGGGATGGGCGGCGGATGGGGGAGACGCTCACCGCTTGTTTAACTGACATCTTTCAGTTTTAAGCAGCATGCTGGCGAGTGCTGTCCCAGACGGCTAAAATCCGC